>CAYXVU010000009.1:0-52571 GCA_964468725.1 uncultured Clostridia bacterium | reverse complement strand
TATTCGATAATCTCGGTGATTGTTCCGGCTCCCACCGTCCTCCCACCTTCCCGTATCGCAAACCTCAATCCCTTCTCCATCGCAATCGGCGTGATTAACTCCACCGTCAACGACGTGTTGTCTCCCGGCATCACCATCTCCACTCCTTCCGTCAACGCCGCCACTCCCGTCACATCCGTCGTCCGAAAGTAAAACTGTGGCCGATACCCCGTGAAAAACGGCGTGTGCCTTCCTCCCTCTTCCTTGCTCAACACATACACTTCCGCCTTGAACTTCGTGTGCGGCGTGATGCTCCCCGGCTTCGCTATCACCTGCCCTCTCTCGATCTCTTTCCTCTCCACTCCTCTCAGCAACAACCCCACATTGTCTCCCGCCATCCCGCTGTCCAACAACTTCTTGAACATCTCCACTCCCGTCACCACCGTCTTGCGCGTCTCCCGAATCCCGATGATCTCCACCTCTTCTCCCACCTTCACCTGTCCCCTCTCCACTCTCCCCGTCGCCACCGTTCCTCTCCCTTGGATCGTGAAGATGTCCTCGACCGGCATCAAAAACGGCTTGTCCACATCTCTCTCCGGCTGCGGGATGTACTCATCCACTCGCGCCATCAACTCATCTATCTGCGCCTCCCCGTCTCCTTCGCCGTTGAGCGCCTGCAAAGCCGACCCTCGCACTACCGGTATCTCATCGCCCGGAAATCCGTAGCTCGTCAATAACTCCCGCACTTCCAACTCCACCAAATCCAACAATTCCGCGTCGTCAACCGCATCGCACTTGTTCATAAAGACGACCATAGCCGGAACCCCCACCTGACGCGCCAGCAAAATGTGTTCGCGGGTTTGCGGCATCGGTCCGTCGGTGGCGGCGACGACCAAAATCGCCCCGTCCATCTGTGCCGCGCCGGTGATCATGTTTTTGATGTAGTCGGCGTGACCCGGACAATCGACGTGCGCATAGTGGCGATTGGCCGATTCGTATTCGACGTGAGCGGTGTTGATCGTGATGCCGCGGGCTTTCTCTTCTGGGGCATTGTCAATCGAGTCGAACGAGCGAAACTGGTTTTTCGGATTGTGCTTGGCAAGCACTTTGGTGATGGCCGCGGTGAGCGTCGTTTTGCCGTGGTCAATGTGACCGATGGTGCCGACGTTGACGTGCGGTTTGGATCTGTCGAATTTCTCTTTTGCCATGTTTGAACCTAGCTCCTTTTTCCGCGAGCCCCTTGGCTGCGACTCGCCTGAGATGGAAAAATAATTACCTAGCGGTGCCTTGCACCTTAGCAATGATCTCCTCGCGCACACTACGCGGCGCTTCTTCATAGCGATGGAAGTGCATGGTGTAGGTGGCGCGCCCTTGCGTCATCGAACGCAAGTCGGTCGAGTATCCGAACATTTCAGAAAGCGGCACGAAGGAGGTGATAACCTGCGTGCCGGGTCGAGAGTCAATGTGGTCAATGCGACCGCGCCGCGAGTTGATATCGCCGTTGATCGACCCCATGTACTCTTCGGGGGCAACCACTTCTACCTTCATGATGGGTTCCAACAGAATCGGAGCGGCTTTCTTAGCCGCATCTTTGAAGGCCATCGAACCGGCGATTTTGAACGCCATCTCGGAAGAGTCCACATCGTGGTAGCTGCCGAAATGCAGCGTCGCTTTCACATCAACCATCTCGTAACCGGCGAGGACGCCACCTTCCATCGCCTCTTTAATTCCCTGTTCGACCGGCCTGATGTACTCGCGCGGGATAACGCCGCCGACAATCGCATTAACGAATTCAAACCCGCCGCCTGCTTCAAGCGGCTCGATGCGGACCTCCGCATGGCCGTACTGGCCGCGCCCGCCGGTTTGGCGAACGAACTTGCCAACCCCCTCCGCTGCTTTGGTGATGGTTTCGCGGTAGGCGACTTGCGGGCGACCAATATTGGCATCCACGCCGAACTCGCGTTTGAGGCGGTCAACGATGATCTCCAAATGCAACTCGCCCATGCCAGCGATGATCGTCTGACCGGTCTCCTGATCGGTGGAGACTTTGAAACTAGGGTCTTCGGAAGCGAGTTTTTGCAATCCGAGAGACAGCTTCTCTTGATCTTGTCGGGTCTTCGGCTCGATGGCTTGTGAAATCACTGGCGCGGGGAACTCCAAAGCTTCGAGGATGACCGGCTTGTTCTCTTCACAGATGGTATCGCCCGTCGTCACTTGTTTGAGTCCGGCGAGGGCGACGATTTCGCCTGCGGAAGCCAACTCGATGTCTTCACGCTTATTGGCGTGCATGCGCATGATGCGACCGACGCGCTCTTTCGTCTCTTTCGTCGAATTGAGCGTGTACGAACCGCTCTTGAGCGTGCCCGAATAGATGCGCACGAAAGAGAGTTGGCCGATATGCTTATCGGTCATAATCTTGAAGACAAGCCCCGAAAATGGCTCTTTCGGATCGGCTTTGCGAATCTCTTCTGCGCCGGTTTTGAGATTCGTGCCGACAACATCGGGCACGTCCAGCGGACTCGGCAGGTAGTCCACAACGGCGTCGAGAAGCGGCTGTACGCCTTTGTTCTTGAAAGCCGTACCGGCAACGACGGGAACGAGTTTGAGCGCAATCGTTTCGCGGCGCAGGGCGGCGCGAATCTCATCTTCGCTGACCGCTTCGCCAGCCAGATACTTCTCCGCAATTTGATCGTCAGCATCCGCCAGCGCCTCAATCATGCGCTCCCGCGCAGCTTCCGCTTCGGCTTGCAAATCAGCCGGGATGTCAGTGATCTCCGGGTCTGCGCCTTTATCTTCGACGTTGTAGACGATGGCGCGCATGGCAAGCAGATCAATCACACCTTGGAAGCGGTCTTCCGCGCCAATGGGCAATTGAATGGCTACGGGATTGGCGCCCAGCCGGTCGCGAATCGTCTGAATGGCGTGTTCAAAATCTGCGCCCGGACGATCCATCTTATTCATGAAGGCAATGCGCGGAACATTGTACTTATCGGCTTGTCGCCAGACGGTCTCCGATTGCGGCTGCACACCGGCGACGGCATCGAAGACGGCAACCGCGCCATCCAGCACACGCAGGGAGCGTTCAACTTCGATGGTAAAATCGACGTGGCCGGGCGTATCGATGATATTGATCCGGTACTCTTCGTTGTTGCGCTTCCAAAAGCAGGTGGTCGCGGCAGACGTAATTGTGATGCCACGCTCTTGCTCCTGCTCCATCCAATCCATAACGGCAGTGCCTTCGTGGACTTCGCCAATCTTGTAAGACACCCCGGTGTAGTAGAGCACGCGCTCCGTTGTGGTGGTTTTTCCCGCATCAATATGGGCCATAATGCCAATGTTGCGGAATCGTTGTAATGGTGCTTGCTTCGACATAACTACCAATGTGACGAGTGGCAAGTGACAAGTTCAGCCCATTCGGCTGATTACTTGTCACCGGTCACGATCTCCTTACCACCGGTAATGGGCAAATGCGCGGTTGGCATCGGCCATGCGGTGGGTATCATCCTTCTTCTTAACGGCATTGCCGCGATTATTGGCGGCATCGAGAATTTCACCGGCCAACCGATCAACCATCGTCTTTTCGCCGCGGGCGCGCGAATAGTTGACCAGCCAGCGAATCGCCAAGCTGTTGCCCCGCGTCTTCTGATCCACTTCAATCGGCACCTGATAGGTCGAACCGCCGACGCGTCGGGACTTAACTTCGACCTTGGGCTTGACGTTATCAATCGCCTTTTTGAAGGTCTTCAACGGATCTTCCTGTGTCTTGCCCTGAATCTGCTTCATCGCGCCGTAGAAGATGCCCTCGGCGACCGATTTCTTGCCTTGCCACATCAGGGAGTTGATAAATTTGGTGACCATCACCGAGTTAAAGATCGGGTCTGGCAAAACTTCGCGCTTGGCTGCAACTCTTCTTCTTGGCATATTGCTTCTCTCAGATGACTGCTGTGACGAAACGCCGGTTTGCACCTTCCGGCTCGTCACTAGTGACGGGTCACTTATTTCTTCGCCGGAGCCGCCTCTTTCGGGCGCTTGGCTCCATATTTCGACCGCCCTTGTTTGCGCCCGGCTACGCCGACTGAATCAAGCGTGCCGCGCACCACGTGATAGCGCACGCCCGGCAGGTCTTTAACGCGTCCGCCGCGAATGAGCACGATGGAGTGCTCTTGCAGATTGTGCCCAATGCCCGGGATGTAGGTGGTCACTTCGATCTGATTGGTCAACCTGACGCGCGCGACTTTGCGAAGCGCCGAGTTTGGCTTCTTCGGGGTTTGCGTGTAAACGCGCGTGCAGACGCCGCGCTTTTGCGGACAAGACTGCAAAGCCGGGCTTGAAGTTTTGTATTTAACGTTTTGTCGTCCTTTGCGAACTAATTGACTCAGCGTCGGCACGTTTGACTCCTCTCATCTTGAACCTGTGCAACCGGCACAGGCTGATGTTTTTCCGATGACTAGGGCGCAAGCCTTACCGAGTGGCAAAGCCGCCCTCTCCACCGTGTGCGTACCCAATTCGGGTTTTCGATAACCGTTGGGGATTTTCCGAAAGTCTCGCGGGCTCCGGCCTCCCCTTGGCCAACTTGTCTGTGGCGTGACATCAGGTTGAACTCATCAGTATCAGGAGCGCAGCGTTTCCTCTACGTCCGTTTACGCCACAATAACGTTTGCCCCGCGTCCGGGTTCTTTGGCCATAGTCTCTGTAGTCAGCAATCTATCGGCGCAAAGAAACAGGGAATATAGCTGACGGCAAAATTTATTGTCAACCCGCAAGCGAAAAAGTTTCCCGGTTTGGGTTTTCTCGCTTTTTGACCATAGCCTATCGGTAGGCTGGCCATCCCCCCATCAGTGAACAAAGTTTTTTGACAATCAAAACCAAGGGTCAAGGTATAAAACGATTTTCGGTCTATTATTCATGATTGGCTTGCTGGTGTATGTGATGGCTTAAGACGCAACCCGATGGGGGTTGAATGATTCGTCACGCCATCAGATGAGAGTGGCTGGGGGTCAAACAGAAGGCTCACGCTGCCGGTCTTGCGGCAACGATCCGAATGGTCAGCAGCAAGAGAGAATGGTCTCAAGCATCGACGAAATCGGCCAATGATTTCAAGTCGGCAACTTCGTAGGTAGGCAAACTGCCACCCGCGCGCACGCCTTCCTGCTTGCGATTGACCCAGATGACAGGAACGCCAAGTTCGCGCGCTGGAACGACATCATGAAAATAACTCTGTGCGGCGTGCAGCCAGCGCTTACCTTGGCAGCGTTGGCGTGCCGCAAGAAAATGAGCGTGACCGGGTTTGTACGACTGGACGTGCTGAGCAGTGATGATCGGCTCAAAAGCGACGGTAAAATGGCGGCATGTAGCGGCAAACAGGTCATCATCAGTGTTTGACAAAATCCCCAGTTGAAACTTGCGCGCCAGTCTTTCGAGCGCTGCATTGGTGTCAGCAAACGGTTGCCAGTTTGGCAAGCTGTCCGCAAGGAAGGTGGCGCGTTCTGGCGTGATTGGCCAACCTAATCTCGCGGCCACCCGTTGCGCCGCCTCTGTCAGCACCTCACGATACGAACGATAGGCTGCCGCTTCAACAGCAGGCTCTTCGATCAGATAAGCTTCTATGATGGCCGCACGATCCAGATGGTGATAATCGCGGGAGGCTTCGCGCTGAAATGCCTGACTGATGCCGCCTTCCCAGTCAATCAAGGTTCCATAGCAATCGAAGGTGATGAGATCATATTCATCCATATAACCGACTCCATTCTCCGTGCGCAGCTTCGTTGAACGACGGCTCTGCCGCCGTTGCCCGCCGCGCTTGCGTCAAGGGCAATCTCGATATTGCTCTTGACTATCCATGAATGTTCCGAAAAGATCAAAGCGAAGTTGCACAGAAAGATTGAATCGAACTCGATGGCAGAACTTTCACAAATCAGAAATTTTTCGATCATTGCGCACATTGATCACGGCAAAAGCACGCTGGCAGATCGGTTGCTCGAAATCACCGGGGCGCTATCGCAACGCGAAATGAGCGAGCAGGTGCTCGACGCGATGGATTTAGAGCGCGAACGCGGCATCACCATCAAAGCACACGCTGTGCGTCTGGCCTATACGGCAAGAGATGGACAGGAGTACGTTATCAATTTGATTGATACTCCCGGCCACGTTGATTTCTCTTACGAGGTGTCGCGCTCGCTTTCGGCCTGCGAAGGCGCGTTACTTGTTGTTGACGCTTCGCAAGGCGTCGAAGCGCAAACGCTAGCCAATACCTATCTCGCTCTCGATCATAATCTGCATCTCATTCCGGTCATCAATAAGATTGATCTGCCGGGCGCAGAACCGGATCGCGTCCGCGAAGAGATTGAAAACACCATTGGCTTGGAAACCGATAACGCGCTCATGATTTCTGCCAAGATGGGAGTGGGCGTCGAGGAGGTGCTCGAAGCGATTGTGCGCGAGATTCCGCCGCCGCTGGGTGAGGCCAATGCGCCCTTAAAGGCGCTAATCTTCGATTCATGGTTTGATAGTTATCGTGGCGTGGTGGTGCTGATGCGAGTGATTGACGGGGCGATTCGTCCGGGCATGCGCATTCGCCTGATGAATACAGATAAGGAATATCAGGTGGATTCTCTCGGCGTGCTGACGCCAAAACCGCGCGAGATTGACCAACTCGGAGCCGGGGAAGTCGGCTTCTTCACGGCGGCCATCAAGACGGTTGCGGATGTCGAAATCGGCGACACGGTGACTGAAGCGGCACGTCCGACGGCAACCCCGTTTCCTGGCTTCAAGCGCATCAAGCCGATGGTCTTCGCGGGGCTGTACCCGGTGGAATCGAATCGCTATGAAGAGTTGCGCGACGCGCTCGATAAATTACGGTTGAATGATTCATCCTTTTTTTACGAGCCGGAATCTTCTGCCGCACTGGGGTTCGGGTTTCGCTGCGGATTTCTCGGATTGCTGCATATGGAGATTGTGCAGGAGAGGCTTGAACGCGAATTTGACCTTGAACTCATTACCACAGCGCCGAATGTGCGTTATCGTGTGACCACAACTTCCGGCGAAGTGTTGGAAGTAGACAGCCCCTCGCGGTTGCCTGACCCTGGAAAAACCGAGATCATCGAAGAGCCGTTCATCCGCGCCACGATTATGAGCAATGATGAATTCGTAGGGCCGTTATTTGCTCTGCTGGATGAAAAGCGTGGCGTGCAAATCGGCTTCGAATATCCGGCGACCAAGCGCGTGCTGCTGACCTACGAATTGCCGCTCGCTGAGATCATGCTCGACTTTTATGATCGTTTGAAATCGGTCTCGCGCGGCTATGCTTCGTTTGATTACGAGTTGATCGGTTATCGCGCTGGCGAGATGGTGAAACTCGACATTATGGTGGCAGGCGAACAAGTGGATGCCTTGTCATTGATCGTGCATCGGGATTTCGCCTATACGCGCGGTCGCGCCCTTGTCGAAAAGATGCGCCAACTAATTCCCCGTCAGCTATTCGAAGTGCCGATTCAAGCGGCCATCGGTAACAAGGTGATTGCCCGCGAAACCGTCAAAGCCATCGGCAAGAACGTGCTGGCGAAGTGTTATGGCGGCGACATTACGCGCAAGCGCAAGCTGCTGGAAAAGCAGAAAGAGGGCAAGAAGCGCATGAAGCGGGTCGGGCGAGTCGAGATTCCGCAAGAAGCCTTCCTCGCCGTTTTGAAGGTGAATGAATGAAAAAAGCCGGACAGTGTCCGGCTTTTTCACTAGACTGAAGTTTTGAGCCTACGATTACTCAACGATCTTGATAAGGGCCAGCGTTCCGCTGGCTGTCATGCGACCTTCACTGTCGGTCTCAAAGGCGCTGACTCCGACCAGAGAGTTGGCGGAATCGCCTCCTGACAGATGGCCGAGTCGCGCTCCGACGCTGCCCATCAGCCGCAGGTTGGCGCTATCAACTTTATCCGGCAGATCAATCGCAAAGAAATCGCCATTATAGGTAGCGATATATCTGGCATTGCTCCCCCAAATCAAATTGGTCAACCCGCCTTTGTCTTCAAACTCGCCGGAGAAGACGCGCTGGCCGATGATTTTGCCTTTCTTGTTGAACTGCACTAAGGCTAAGAGAGACACCCCTTCGACGCGCGCAAAAGATGGCTTATGAATAAACGAAGGCTTGTGAATATCCTTTGGCCTTCTTCCAAAGCTTGGCTTGTGAATCTCCCAATAAGCTCCGCGTTTGACAACACTCAAAATCCGGCTTGAGCGATCATAGAGCAGCATTCGCGGACTCGGACTTTCGATACAGGCAGGCTCGGCTAACTCAGGAATTTCACCAATCTGTGTTGCCACCGGAAAGCCTTGCTCAATGACCTCTTTATCAAAGCGGACTGTCCATAAGGCGCCATTCAGCGTAGTAAAGAATGCACTTTCGAGATGATTATCATTGTCAGAGACGATTTCGATCCCGCTGCCAGGCAGTAAGGCAGCAGACCCTAAACTGTCTCCCCGAATAATGGTAACAATATCCATCGCCCCATTGGCGCTTAATGAATAAAACCGCATCTCAGTGGCATATGAACAACTGCCATCTTCCAAAACGGTTCGCTTACTAAAGGCCACGGCGATGGTGTTGGACTCTTCCTGAAACTCCAGATGAGTGATGGTGGTATCCGCACCAAAGTGTACTTTGTAGAGATACGCTCCCTGCCGATTGATGGTATTTAATGCCTCGCCGTCAGAGAACAGAATGATATTACCTTTGTGAGCCACATAAATATCGTCGGGATAGCCCATCCGATAGTCGCCAAAGTCCGGCTTGGCAATCGCAATATGCACGATGGAACTGACATCGAATCCCGGCTTCTGATCGTCATCCAGATTGATCCGCACCTGCACTAAGACATCGCCTAGTTCGTATTCGCCATCTTCGGTCTTGGTATATTTGATGCCCCGAACAAAGAGCGATCCGTCCGGCTCATAGAAATAGATATTTGAAGGAAAATAGCAGTTACCCAGATTCACCTTGAGCGGTTCGGCATTTACCTTTTTGGTATCGAACAGATAAATCGCGTTATTGTCGAAGGCCTCTAGGGTTTCGGGGGAGTTGCCATTTTCATCGGGGGTTGGCGCAAACGGAGCGATAACTCCATAGCGACCAAAGACAAAGGTAAAATCGTTGGCGTAACCATTGACGCCGGGCAGGGGTAAGATTCGGGCTTTTACTTGCGAATCACCCGATACCGAGTAGGAAGACAAGCCGACCAATAGCGCAAGGATCGTTATGATTTTCAAACTCGATAGAGAAGAAGAAAATGGCTTCATCGTTTCCCTGCCTCCGCCTCTCATTTCAAATTCAATCGCAAGGATACACTGATATTGAAAGAGAGGCTTTAGATTACAGCATCTTGCATTCCACACTCAAGTTAAAATTTCCGCTGAGCTTTCGCCCCGCATCTAGCTTTGAAGCCAATGGTTTAGTCGAATCCTCCTAAACCGAAACCGATCCTTATAGGCACTCAGGGTGGATAGAATGGATACATTTTAACCAATCGCTGGTTAATAACTACCCCCTCTGCCTAGCCCGGTTTTGCTAAAACTGCTTGGTCTACCCTTGAAAAAGCATCCGGTCAATCCCCAGTTGCGTTAGCTTCAAACGCAGTCCTCGACGCGATAAACCGAGTTCCGTAGCTGTGCGCGAGAGATTATTGCGATTTCTGGTCAGTGCTTCTTCGATCAACTGCCGCTCGAGGGCTGCGGTGGCGTCCTTGAGCTTTACGACTCCGCGGTGAGGCTGTGAAAAGAACCCGCTTGAGCCGTTGCGGGCAGACTCCGGACGTTGATCTCCGCCAGTCATGTGGGAAGCATAGGCTATCGCTGTCGGGTGACTGGCAATAGCGGGTTTGGTTGGGCGCACAATCTCCGGCGAAAAGTCTTTGGCCCTCAGGATATTCTCTTCCTCCGATGCATAGGCGACCGTGCGCTCGATTTCATTGCGTAGCTGTCTGACGTTGCCCGGCCAATGGTATTGGGTCAACGCCTCAATCGCATCTTGACTTAACGTGAGTTGCGGCTTCCCCGACCGCGAGCCGAGATGCTCCAGAAAATGGGTAGCCAGTAAAGTGATCTCTTCGCGCCGTTCGCGCAAGGGCGGCACATGAATGCGAATGATGTTCAAACGGTGAAAGAGGTCTTCGCGAAACCGGCCATCGTCGACTGCCTTTTCCAAATCGGTATTGGTGGCCGCCAACACGCGCACATCTACGCGCTGTGGGCGGGGTTCACCAAGCGGTTGAATCTCGCCCTCTTGTAAAAATCGCATCAATTTCGGCTGCACTTCCAGCGACAAGTCGCCAATCTCATCCAGAAATAGGGTGCCGCCGTTGGCGGCGCGAATGATTCCCGGATAGTTACTCGTCGCTCCCGTAAATGCGCCTCTTCGATGGCCGAATAACTGACTGTCAATGATGTCTTTCGGAGTCGCCGTGCAGTTAAAGGGCAAGAAGATGGATTTGGCTCTCGCCGAATTTATGTGAATGGCTCTGGCGATCAGTTCTTTTCCCGTACCCGATTCGCCGGTGATGAGGACGGTCACGTCGCTGGTTCGAATCTTATGAATCTTTTCGACGACATCGAACATCGGCGTGCTGCCGACGATAAATCCCGGCATGACCGTTTGAATCCGTTGCTCCAGTTTGGGAGCGGCTGCGTTATTGGTCGCAAGCCGCAGTAAACAGGCTTCAAAGCCTAATTCAGCTTGCTTAATAAACGGTCGGAGCCGCTCTAAATCGAGGGGCTTGGCGCTTTGAAGAAACAGCGATACTGAGGCTGATCTCCCGTCACTGAGATCAAAGATGGTAGCGTCTGCTAAGCGGGTACGCTCCTCAAAGGTCGAAGCCCCGATATGACGACACAAATTTTCGGCTTCGGTTCGGGTGAGCCCTTGATGGGCTAATAAGCTAACCCTACCGTTGTCATCAGCGCGATATACCATCACAGCCGAAGTCGGCCAATTGTCGTAGACAATGGCGGCTAGTTCCTGTGCTAGCAAGTCACGAGAGGTGGAAGCCTCCAGCAGTCGCTGCATGAGCAACATATCGCTTGGCGCATCCACACGAACTTCTTGATTTTTTCGCGCCTCGCTCTTCTCCAACGAGTTCAACACGTCACGGGTGGAGGCAATAAACGGGTTCGCGCCGAGTTTCTCAAAGATATTGCAGGCCTCTTGGAGCACGACTCTGGCGGTACTGATATCTCCAGCTTTTACGAGTAGCCTGCCCATCTCATATTTGCTGATCGCCACATCAAACGGCAGCAAAGCCGTCGTGAATATCGAAATACTTTGTGCGATGTATTGCCGAGCCTCCGCAAAACGACCCCGAGACGCCTCTAATTGCCCGGTCAGTCGTTGCACAAAGCCGGAAAGTGCCAGCGATGATTCTTCCTTGAGACGCCCTTGAGCCATCTCAATATATTCTTTTGCCTGGTCAAAATTTCCCTGTCTGAGATAAAACTCCGAAAGCTCGACTTGGGCCAATGCGACCCCTTGCGGGTCACCGATGGAAACCGAAATGTCAATAGCTTGTCGGACGGTCTCAAAGGCAGCTTCGATTTTATTCGTTGCATACAGCACTTTGGCCAAATTTCGTAAGGCCGCGCTCTGTAACCACTTTTCGGTAGCCCGATCAAGCAAATCCAGACTTCTTTTCAAATACTTTTGAGCCTCTTCAAACTGCCCTCGACAACAGAGGATTTCGCCGAGCGTGATACAGGCAGTTGTTTGATAGGTTGGTTCGGCATAACGCACAGCAATAATCAGGGACTTATTCAAAGTCTCGATGGCGTCATCCCACAACCCGGCACGGTTTAAGCTCTCTCCCAAATTGTTGTAAGCCAACGCCAGATGATCTTTATGGCCGCCCGTCTCCAAATAGCTAATGGCTCGGCGTAAACAATCTGCGGATTCTTCCAAATCGCCTGTATCTATACAGGCGGAGCCCAGATTGAGCAAGATGACTCCTAAGAGGTTGGCATTTGAGCTGCCTTCAATCAGTTCCAAGGCCTTCAGGTAACGCTCCTTGGATAAGGTAAAGGCTCCTGTATAGAAGTCAACCGCACCCAATCGGTCATGAATACGAGCGAGTAATTCTCGATCCTGTTGAGTCTTTTGCGCCTGCACGGCGGCAAGAAGGTGGTCTCTGGCAATGACAAACTCGTTGATGCGAATATAAGTGTGCCCAATGGCATATTCCGTCTCACTTACCCCAATGCCATCCTTTAACTCGGAAAAGAACCGCAAAGCTTCATTCAAAAAACCCAGTGCTTTTGGATAATTTCTCAGCCAGCTATTGACCCACCCAATTCGCAGCTTCACTTTTGCTCGCGTCTGCAAGGGAAGCGGCAGCAAGGTGTGTGGGTCTTCGTATTTGGCGATGACGCTGTGCGCTTCTTCGTAGCGGCTCAACTCTTCGAGCGCTTCGCTCAAATAGGCGCGCAGATGCGCCTCGTCATCCGGCGTCTCGGCAGGCGTTTGCAGCGCCGCGTAAAAATGCTCGACCGCCGTCTCATACTTCGATTTCTGGAGCGCTGCTTTGCCAAATTCGAGGTGCAGATGTTGCGGTGCGCCGACCGTTGCGGCCTCGCTCCGTTTCAGCCCCGCCAAATAGCCGTTGGTGGCGGCCTGAGATTCCGCTCCGCTTCGCTTGAGAATCTGTCGGACGGTAACATGACTGATGGCCTCGACGATGCCGCATTCCACTGCGGCATTCGCCAGTTTTTGCGGCGACCACGACTTGAAGCTATAGCCTAAATGTGCCGGACTCTTTCGGAACAACTCGATGATGGCAGTGATCTGATCCGGCGTAAACGTCGGTCGCGTCCCCCCGCGCGGGCCGCGCTTCTTGGCGGCGATGCCCGCTAGCCCTTCATCATTGAATTTGCCGATCCACTTCTTCACATTCGAAGGGTGTGAACCGAGCTCTTCGCTCACCTCTGCCAATGTCTTGCCCGCCACACCCAGTAAGATCATTCGGGCGCGCTGCGCCGTCTCCGCATTGGCAGCCGCCTCCAGACAGCGATACAAAGCAGCTCTCTCTTCTTCGGTGATTGGCCGGACTAACGATGGCTGAACCATTCTCTAAGCCTCTTGCTGAGCGGTGATGGCACCTACGATACCCCTGCCTATGTGAATCGCAGGCCAACTGCCGGGGCTTGCTGGGTAAGCCCCTTTGGTAAAGGACGCAGTTGTAAGTTTCTACAGACTACCCGTTTTCATTCAAAGAGGTGTCGAAAATATCAAAAACGGAGCAGTGGAGTCAACAATCTTTTCACTTTATTTCAATCGAAACGTACACTTCGTTGCCAGACTTGAAATATCAGTGGATGCCCGACGGGCAGTTTGAGGGGCTTAGCCGGTGAAGAAAGAGAAATCACCAAACAAACAAAGTTTGCTTATGAGCAGGCGGTCGGAGGGCTAGGAAGGAAAAGGGAGCGAAAGGTGCAGGGTGAGGGATACGATGATCTCCTCACCCTGCGCTGTGAAGGGATAACTATCCGGTGACATCCACTCTTTCAAAGACAAAGACAATCTTCGTCGTCACCGGTTGGCCGTGCACCCGCGCCGGTTCGAAAGTGCGTTCGCCAAGCGACCACCAAAATTGTTCGATCAGCGCCGAATCCTTTGGCTCATTCAACATGTCCACCAGTTTAGCGCTGCCGTCCGGTTCCACTTCAATGAGCGCCGCCATCGGTTGCGTGCCAATATCTTGATGTACAGTGTTACCGAAACCGACCAGCGAGCTATTATCGAGCACGCGAGGCAGTTGATAATATCTCTCGCTGTTCGCCTCTTGATTGGTCGTCGCTGGCACATCGTTGTAGCTGGCATATTCGACATACGAGCCGGAGATCGCCGATACGAAGGTCGCTTCGATAGTGCCAACTGCCGGAATGGGAATCGGCTTGAACCCCGACAGCATCACCAAAAAGAGCGCCGCAGAGGCGATCACTCCTGCCCCATAGGATACGGGCAGGGGATTGAGTCGGAGCAACCAGTCGAAGAGAATTTTATGGAAAGCGTAGCGCTCCGTGGCACGCCGTTCAACGGCATTGAGAATATAGCTGTGCAGTTCGCGCGGCGTCTCCGGTTGTCGCAGATTACGCAGTCCGAAGGAGACAGCTTGCGTTTCCGTAACGACCTCTCGACAAGCAGAACAATGAGATAGATGATGACGATACTCGGCCTCTTCTTGTGGGTTGAGTTGCCGATCCAGATAGGCAGAAGCGGTTAATTCAAAGTTCGTACAGTTCATAATTCCCGTCCACTCGCTGAGCGGTGAGGTCTGACGCTTATCCCAAAGGTCAGCTTCACGCCCGTTTTCTTACCTTAAAGAATCGCTTTCATGCGACGGCGCAACTCTTCGCGCCCGCGCGCGATTCGTGATTTCACAGTGCCAATCGAGACCGCTAATGTAGCCGCGATCTCTTCGTATGACAGCTCTTCAATTTCGCGCAGCACCAAGGCAATGCGATACTCCGGTTTGAGTTCGCTGAGGGCGCGCAGAATATGGCGTTCGCGTTCGTTAGCGAGGGCCTGCTCTTCGGGCGACACCCGCCCGTCGGCTAGCACCTCGCCCAAGGTCATCTCTGAAGGTCCGCGACTGAGATCGAGCGAGATCGTCTCGTCACGATGTCGCCGCCGCCACCAGCGTTGTTGATTCATCGCCTGATTGATGGCGATGCGATAAATCCAAGTCTTTAGTCCCGCTTCGCCGCGAAAGCCGCCGATGCCGCGATAGACTTTCAAAAATGTCTCCTGAGCCGCATCACGCGCGTCTTCGGCATCACCCAATAGGCGCAGGCACAGGGCATAGACCGGCTTTTCAAATAGCCGAACAATCTCTTCAAAGGCGCTTAATTCGCCAGTGCACAGACGACCGATGAGACGCTCTTCTTGGCGCTGCTCGATTGTCTTGATCTCCAGATCAAGTTGCGCCAGTGTGGATTGATCCAGTGCGGCCATATCTAGGGCGGACATGGACAGCGCTCCTTTTCGTCTCATGGTTGGGACTGGGTCGCCGCTCGCTCTCGCGAAAAGCCGAGCGCCGTTAGTGCTTCAAGCGGAACGCGCGGTGACCCATCACCTCACTTGTCATTCTCGTTAGACACCCAGTCGCGTCGGAATGTTCCGACTTTTCTTACTCTAGCATGAACCCGCAGCCGTCGTTAGCCTTATTTGCTTTGCAGCAAGTGCCAAACTTGCCGGTCAACTGCGTCTGCTTTGCAACTTGCGAAACTTGAGCGCCTGACAAACCAGCAGGTACAATCCTTGCGCCTTGAGCCAATCGCAACCGGCAATTCAGTCTTCCGATGAGCCTCAAACGAGGCTGCTCGGCGATGGCGATGCAACCGAATGCTTATGAGTCTGGTTATTAAAATCCTAACGCCTTTCGTCTGGTGGTTTTGTCGTCTCCTTTTTGGCATCCGCTTTACCGGCATTGATAACATACCGCTCAGTGGAGCCTGCATTATTGCGCCCAACCATGTCACCTTTGCCGACCCGATTTGGATTACCATTCCCGTCAAGCGCCGTATTTACTACATGGCCTGGGACAAGCCCTTCGACATCCCCATACTCGGTTGGCTGATGCGCGCCTTCGGAGCCTTTCCCCTCAATGTTGAGACGGCAGACCGTTCGGCGCATCGCTCTGCCATCAAAGTCCTCACCGGCAATCGCGCGCTGGTCATCTTTCCCGAAGGCGGGCGCGCTAAGACCGGCAAACTTGAACCCTTTCGACTCGGCGCATTTCGATTGGCGCTCCGCTACGGCATCCCCATTGTGCCGGTGACGATTCGCGGCGCTTATGCGATCTGGCCGGTCGGACAGGTGCTGCCGCGACTCAGTAAACAACTCTTCGTCACCTATCATCCGCCGATTGCCGTCGAGCGCGCGCCGGATGACATCAGCAAAGCCGAACTCAAAGCCCGCGCCCGACTGCTGGCGCAGCGCACGCGCGCCAGCATCGCCAGCGCCCTCGATGCAGAGAGTTTGCCGGAAGATGAAGAAGATTACCGCACGCTCGAATCCGAAGCGTGAAAGGCAATCCGATCAAGGCAACTGAGTTCGCCTACGGAGAAATGCGTGATGCTGCACATTCACAATGGCGACAGTACCGCCAACCTACTGAAAGAGTCGGGGCTTGAGGGTCAGCACTCGGTTTGGCGCGAAGCACTGATAGCAGGGCCAACCCCACACGGACTTTCTCTCGATCAATGGCTTGCGGTGCGCGCTCGCCATCTGGCCGAAGCCTACGAACAGCCTTTGCAAAGATGTGAAGATGATTTGCGCCAGCAATTCACTGAGCTAGCCAGTTTCGTCGCCCATGACGAAGTAGTGCTCTGGTTCGAACACGACCTATTTTGTCAGGCGAATCTGATCTTTTTGCTCGCTTGGTTCGCCCGACAAGACCTCAACAATACGAGGCTACAACTCATCTGTATCAATCAATTTCGCGGCGTAACCGACTTTCGCGGACTCGGTCAACTCAGTCCGCAGCAACTCGCGTCCCTCTTCGAGAGGCGTAGGGAGGTGACCGCCGAACCACTCGCCCTTGCCTCGCAAGCTTGGGCAGCCTATACGTCACCCAACCCACAAGCTCTTGAAACTCTCCTGACGACCGACACGTCACCGCTGCCCTTTTTGCAAGCGGCTCTGCGCCTACATCTACGGCGCTTTCCGTCTGTGCGAAACGGGTTGGGTGAAACCGAAGGGGGCGCGCTCGAGCTCATTCAATCCGGTTGCCAAGACTTTCGCGCGCTCTTTCCGGCCTTTTCCGACCGTTATCCGCACTATGGACTTGGCGACTACCAATTTTGGAATGCGCTCAAGCGAATGATTGCGGTCGAACAGCCATTGCTCAGGGTGAGCGGCTTTGATGATCTTACCCAGGCACTCGAATCCGGGCAGTTTCATCGGGCGACCTTCGAATTAACGGAGACCGGCGCGGCAATTCTGGCAGGGCGCGCCGATTATATTGCCCTCAACGGAATTGATGTCTGGCTCGGCGGCGTGCACCTGCAAAGCGACGCGCACTGGCGATGGGACGAACCGAGGCAAAGGTTGATTCAATAAACAAAAGATGGCGAACTGCACAATTCGACACGAAGACGCACGACTGGGTCGTGCGCCTGTGTTGTTATTCGCGCGCGTTGCGGCGAGGGTTTTGCCCTCTGCCCAATAAGCTGATGCCTATCGCGTCACCTGCACTTTGCTGGTTCCGAAATTCAGATTGCTATCAGCGCAGCGAAAGGCAATCACATGCGCCCCCGTCTTATCGAACGTGACGCGCACTTTGAAACTCTCCTTAGCCGAGTCGGCGATGCCATCAACCGGATAGATCAATTGCCAATCGCCGCCATCCACACTGTATTCGCCTTTGATGATGCGGCTGGTCACATCCGTGACTTCGAAAAGAATTTCGACCGCTTGCCCGGCACTGGTTGGCTCGCCCGCCTTGACCGTCGGCGGCGTGTTGTCTATTTCGACCACTTCGGTATCTGTCGTTTTTACAAGCGCGAGGATAGCCGGATTGCTCGGTGCGTCGCTCGCCTCAACACGAAACAGATACTCGCCGTCCGGCAACCGATTGGCGTCCATCGTGTAGTAGTTTTGCGATAGCTTATCCGCTAAGACATGCCATTGATCTTCTTCCAGCGTGCGGTAAAAGAGCTTATAAGCGAGGCTATCGCCATTGGCATCGCTCGCTTGCCAGGTCAGCGTGCGCGCCCCTTTCTGGTAATAGCGGCGCGGCGGCACGGAAGCGACCAGTCCGAATAGCTGCGGGTCAAGCCCCGACGCCGTAATCGCCGGGTCAACGACTAGCGGCATCTCTTGCAGCGCGACGCCGGTCGGCAAGGCGCTCAACGCGCCGACCTCTGGCGCTTGATTGCGCGGCAGATAGGCGAGCGTCACCCCCTGCAATCTCGCTGCGCGTTGGCCGCCCGCGCGCAAGGTGGCGCGCCATTGAATGAAGCGGGCGCGCGGGCTGGTGATCTGCTCGGCAGCGGAGTTGCGATAGGCGGGCGACCATTCGCTCCAAGTCGAATCCGGGCTTTCGGTGTTGCCGGTGCGGGTTTGAATTTCAACCGTACCCGCGCTGCGCCAGTTGATCGCTCCCCATTGCCCTGCAAACTTGGTATCGCGCACCGCAGAGGTGTAAACGCCTTCGCTGACGCTCTGCTGGCCGATGCGATAGAGGCGTCCGAGATTGCTCGACGTGGCATAGAGTTGATTGCCTGCTGCGATCAGCGTCGAGGTTTGGTCTTCGGGTGATTGCAGCAACAGTGTCTGTGCGCGATTGGCAGCAACCGAATAGATGCGCCCTTTGTTGCTAGTTCCGACTAACAATTGGCCGTCAGCCTGTATGTGCATGGAGAAAGCCGTATCGTTGGATGTCCATCGCACATCGTGACTGCCATCTACTAAGAGGTGAAAGATGGCGCTCTTTGCGCCGTCAGCGGCACTGCCTGCGGCACCCGTCGTGCCGCCGCTATCGGCTTGCACGACGAGAGGCGTGTCGGGCGCATCGCTCGATAACGTAATCACCCCTTCGCTTGAAATGCTGGTCGTCGAAGAGACGCCAAGGGATGAAGATTTTTGTGCGGCGGCGGTTTGACTGATGCCGAGCGCAAAGAGTGAGCCATCCGCCGCGACCGTGAGCGCGTGAACCTCTTGCAAAGGCGTGTCGAGCAGAGCAAAGGTTTTGCCATCGGCGGAGACGCGCAGTACCAACCCCGACGGGTCTGTTCCGGCGAGCAGATTGCGGCTTTTATCAAGCGCTAGCGCCGTGATATTGCTCTCGTTCGTATCGGTTAGCACGGCGGCTTTCCCGCTGGCGTCAATTTTGTAGATTACGCCTTTGTCGCCGGTTCCCGCATAGAGGATGGATGATGCTGCGTCGAATGCCAGCGACCAAATGTATTTGTCCGGCGGGTCGTAAAAGACCGTCGCATTGCCGCTGGCAGTAATCTTATAAATCTTTCCGTCCGGCGATGTGCCAGCATAGAGGTTGCCTGCCGCATCGGTCACCATTGCGTAAACATCCAGTTCGTTGCTGTCATAGAGCAGCTTGCCGGAGCCATTCGGCTCGACTTTGAAGATGCGGCCTTCGTGGCCGGTGCCGAGGTAGAGATTGCCTGCACCATCACTGGCGCTTGACCAGATGTAGGCCTCTTTCGAGTCATAGACGAGAGCGAAGGCAGGCGCAAGCATAATCGAGCCATTTTCGGCAATCGAGACGCCGCGCGCATCGCCTTTGAGCACCTCGCTTGGACTGGAAATCTCCCAAAAGAGCGGGCCGTTGGCCAACGCCGTGACGCCCAACAGCGTCAGGCAACCGACGGCACAGACTGCCCTGAGAGTACGCGAAAACTTGTGCATTCGAAGCTCCCTTTCACACAGATTTGAATTGCTTGGGCGGTCAATCTTCTCTCCGTTGTTTGAAGATGGAAAAGGTGCCCAGCGCTTTGGCCACCAATCGCTCGTCGTTGCGAATCTCCGATTCGAGGAACGCGATTTTGCCGCCTTTTTGAACCACTTTCGACTGACAGGTGACCACCCCAGAGGTGACCGGCTTCAGGTAAATAATTTTGATCTCAATCGTCGCACAGATCTCTTCGCCGCTCAGATGCGGGTAGAGCGCCGCACCCATGCCGGTATCGGCCAGCGAATAGGCGACGCCGCCATGCAACGCGCCATAGGTATTGAGTAACGTTTCGTGAACTTCGACCATCATCTCGCTGCCAGATTCGTCGGCCTTGGTAAAGCGCAGGCCGAGGTATTCGCCAAACGGATTGATGCGCCTGCGCCGTTTGGGCGGCTCCGGATTGATCGCATTGGCAGTCTCTTCGTCTGTCATGGCGGCGACGATCTGAAAGCAACTCGGTAGAACCGCAAACGCCAAGCCTGCATCAGCTTGTTGACAATCTCTGATGACGGCTTGGCGTTGATAAAGGTTCGCAGGCGCAACGGTTCTTCACTTCACTACGTTGATGGTGATGCTCTGTTGGCCAATGATAAGGAATTTTGCGGGCGGCAATTCCTGTTCGGCTACCGTCGCCACCGACAGCGGCGTGTAGCCGCCGGAGGTGCGCTCGGAGCCAAGCGTAGCCAGCACAGAGGGCGGCAAGGTCGGCATCTCTTGACTATTGACGACCGCACCGGCAGTCGCTCGCAGCACCTTCAAGTAGAGGCGATTGTTCTTCTTGAGCCGATTGATGGCGGCCACCAATTCGCGCAAATCTTTGGGGACGAAATCGGCTCCGGCTTGGGCGCGCAGTTCCGTTTGATTGATCGAAGCGCCGTCACCAACGATTATCACTAAGGGCCCGACCGGCGCATCGGCGGGAATCTGAAAAGGGATGCGCTCGACAAATTCCATGCCGTTTTCATTGCGCGCAAAGGCTTGAATCTCGATCTGCTCGCCGCGCCGCGCTTCGGTTTTATCAATCCATAACTTGTTCAATTCGCCGCTTGAGCGACTGTCTACGGAGGTGATGTCGAGTTCGATGCTGCGAATCTCGACCGGATCGAAGCCGCTGTTGAGCAACGCCGAGATAGGTTGTGCGGCGGCATTGGCGGCAAACATCGCCGCGCCGGTCGGCGAAGCAAAGCTGTTATCCAAGACGATATCGGGCTGCCCGTTGACCGCGATGCGGCCTTTGATTCCGAGCGTCTGACTGCCCAATTGTCGTTCGGTGGCAAAGATCGCCGCCGCCAGCGTCATCCGCGTCAGTAAGGGCGTCAAGAAGGGGTCGGAGATCAATTCGACATTGTAAGTCTCTATCTTATTGCGGCTGGTATGAATCGCCACTTTGAGCGGAATCAGCGGCGGTTGATCGCCGAGCCGTCCATAGATGCCTGTCGAGCGATCTTGTCGAATCGCTCCGACGAAGTTGCCCGGAACCGTCAGCTTGAAGGAGTTATTCAGATTCGGCACAACGGTAATGACCGAGCCTTCCGCCATTGGCCAGAAGGTCTGTCCGGCGGTCAAAAACGGATGGCCGAAAGCGTAGATACGCTGGCCGTCCCGAAACGTCACGGTGCCCGCCGCATCAATGGTGAAGTCGCCGCGCGTCAATTGCGCGCTGATCGTGGTGCCGGGAGTGAGGGTGCTGTCATCGTAAGCCACCATCGGGGTCATCGGAGCCGAACTGCCAACTCCGGCGACTGGTTGAATGCCCATCCGTTTCAAGTCTTCGGCAAACAGATCAATCACGGCTTGCGGAATGCCTGCGAAGGTGACCGGCGTCGCAATCGGCACGATGGTCTGACCGATGTAGGGAATCATCGCGCTGCTGGTTGCCGCGCGCGGGCTGATCTGCCAACTGAGCGGCGCAGATTTCTGTTGCATCGCCGCTTGGCTCATCAAGGTGTTGAAGCTGAGTCGCTGCGTAGGCAGGGTATCGTGATCGCCCGCATGTTCGAAGATGTCAATCATATACTGGATCGGCTGAATCCCGGCGAGCGGCTCTTTGGAAAAGGGGAACGCATAGGCAATCGCGCCGACCAATTTGCCATCAACATAGACAGGGCTGCCGCTCATACCGGCAAAGACGAAGGTGCGTTCGGCCAACGCGCCGCTCAGTCGCCCAATGATGATACTCTGTTTGGGATTATTGAAACCGTCGGCAAGACCGAGAATTTCGACTTCGAAGCGTTCAGGTTTGCTACCTTGAAAGACCGTCATGCCGTAGCCCTTCAAACCAGGGCGAATCTCTTCGAGAGGAAAGAAACGGGCGTCCGGCTCGGCTGCCCACGCGAGTGCGTTCAGAAGCAACGTCAGAAAGAACGCGACGAGTGTTTTTTTCATATTTGATTTCCCTGTCCGCAGTTTGCGACCTGAGTCTCCGGGCGGCTCGATTCGATCATAGTCTTTTATTTTTCTTAGTGTCAAGAATCGAAGATTTCAAGCAATGCCCTATTCCGGGCTGTCTTGGCGCGAGTGCGTCCGCTAGCCGATCAAACCCGGAGACCCGAATGAGATGAAGGGAGACAGACTCGCCCAGCGAACCGGTGAAAATCCGTCTCATCCATCTTCATCCGCAGTCTATATCTCTCTTGCCAACCTCAGACCATAGAAGATGGAAAGGTTGAGACGTTCTCGCCCCTTCGCCTTGCTACTTTGCTGCGCCCTTGCTTTACACTCCAGCGCGCGCCTCCCTATAATCGTCGCTCAGATTATGACCAGCCATCACGAAACCGTACTCATCCTCGATTTCGGCGGACAATATACGCAACTGATCGCGCGCCGCGTGCGCGAGTTGGGCGTCTACTGCGAAATCGTTCCCTTCAACACCTCGCCTGCCGACTTGCGCCGGAAGAACCTACGCGGACTGATTCTTTCCGGCGGCCCGTCATCGGTCTATGACGAAGACGCGCCGCATCCCGAAGCGGCGGTTCTCGAACTCGGCGTGCCGGTGCTCGGCATTTGCTACGGCGTGCAGTTGTTGGCTTACTTTCTCGGAGGTGAAGTCAAACCCTCCGCACGGCGCGAGTATGGCTATGCTGAAATCACTGCCGTCGCCGACAGTCAGTTGTTGGCCGGACTGCCGTCACCGATGAAAGTTTGGATGAGTCATGGCGATATGGTCAGCCGCGCCCCCGCAGGGTTTCGGGTGACCTCCGAAACCGAAGCCGCCATCGGCGCAATCGAAGACGCAGCCCGTCAGCTCTACGGCGTGCAGTTTCACCCCGAAGTTGCACATACGCCGCAGGGCAAAGATGTCTTGCGAAACTTTCTCGTCTCCATCTGCGGCTTGCGCGGTGATTGGACGATGGCCTCGTTTATTGAAACCACTGTCGAAGCGATTCGAGAGCGCGTCGGCGGCGGGCGAGCCGTGTGCGGACTATCCGGCGGCGTAGACTCTTCGGTTGCCGCCGCTTTGGTCGCACGCGCCATCGGCAATCGTCAGACCTGCATCTTTGTGGATACGGGATTGCTCAGAAAGAATGAGTTTGAAGAGGTCATGGAAGCCTATCGCGCGATGGATTTGAATGTCGTCGGCGTCGCCGCGGGAGAACGTTTTTTAACCCGACTGGCAGGCGTGAGCGACCCCGAACGAAAGCGCAAAATCATTGGCAACGAATTCATCGAAGTGTTTCAAGAGGAGGCCAATAAGCTTGGCGAAGTCGAATTTCTCGTACAGGGCACGCTCTACCCGGATGTGATCGAATCAGTCTCCGTCAAAGGGCCATCGGCGGTTATCAAATCGCACCACAACGTCGGCGGGTTGCCGGAAACCATGCGCTTGAAACTGGTCGAACCGCTGCGCGAATTATTCAAAGATGAAGTGCGAAGAGTTGGACGCGAACTCGGTGTGCCGGAAGAGATCATCGGGCGGCAGCCCTTCCCCGGCCCCGGCATGGCGGTGCGCATTCTTGGCGAAGTGACGGCGGATCGCGTCGCCACTCTGCAAGAAGCCGACGCCATCGTCATCGAAGAGATGCGCCGCGCCGATCTCTATGACAAAGTGTGGCAATCCTTCGCCGTGCTCTTGCCGGTCTCTTCGGTCGGCGTGATGGGCGACGGACGCACCTATGAAAATACGATTGCCTTGCGCGCCGTCGAATCGTTCGACGGCATGACAGCAGACTGGGCGCGGCTGCCCTATGACGTGCTGCAAAAAATTTCGTCGCGCATCGTCAGCGAAGTGCGCGGCGTCAATCGCGTCGTGTATGATATTAGCTCGAAACCACCGGCAACCATCGAATGGGAATAACCCGTACTTCACTTCTTGCAAGGAGCCAATCATGCCACAGTCACCGGCTGCAAAACCGAATGCGCTACAGGACTACATAACCGTTGCCGAACGCATTGAACACTTTTACGAGCGCTACCCGGAAGGGCGTCTCATCACCCATATCATCGAACACGACGCCGAACGCGGTTTCATCTTGATGCGCGCGGAGGTCTATCGCCACGCCGACGATGCGATGCCCGCCGCCACCGGCCACGCCTTCGAAGTGCGCAGCGAAGGATATGTGCAGCGCACCAGTTATATTGAAGTATGCGAGACTTCCAGTGTAGGTCGCGCCTTGGCGTTGTGCGGATTCGAAGTCAAACGCGGCATCGCGCATCGTGAAATCGCGCCGCCTGCCCCGCGCCCCGAAGCCAGCAAGCCCTACACCAAACCGCAACCGCCGCCTGCGACGAAAGAGCCTGCCGCTCCGCCGCCGGTTAAGAAAGATCAACCGGCAAGCGAAGAGCAGAAAGAAAGAATCCTCAAGCTCTTGCAAAAGCTCCGCCCCGGCGACCGCAAAGCGCAACACAAACTGCTGGTTGAAATGACCGGCAAAGATTCGCGCGACGACCTGACCGCAGCCGAAGCGCAGAAATTGATTGCGGGCATGGAACGGGATATGGCGGAAGGCAGTATCTAACCGCGAGAGATTCCACACAACGCAAGGATTACGCGTTGAGAGGTGATAGTTGACTGCCGCAACCTTCAGACAGCGGCGTCAGCGGTCGCCTCTTACTTTTTTGAGAATGGCAATCCAATCTCGATTCGCGGGGAAGGCAGATCAAGCGACGGTCAAAAATTCCCGCAGCATGTTGCCGACAGACAACTGACGCAGTTTGGCGAAAGCCCCCGCTTCGATCTGCCGTATGCGCTCGCGGGTGACGGAAAACTCCTGCCCGATCTCTTCCAACGTGCGCGGTTCGCTCCCCGCATCGAGGCCATAGTGCAAACGCAAAATCTTGGCTTCACGCGGCGTCAACTGTGCGAGCGCCCGCTGCACGGCATCGCGGCGCGAGCGATCTACGACTGCCGAAAATGGGTTGGTGGCCGCCTTATCGTCAATGAAGTTGACCGCTGTCTCGCCATTGTCATTGGCCGCCACATCGAGGGTGATGGTGTGATGGGAGAAGCCGATGGCTTCGACAACGCGCTCGGCTTCGACATCCAACTTTTTAGCAATCTCATAGCTCGAAGCTTCGGCAGCCGTGTCTTCGCCAATCGCCCGGCGGGCGCGCGCCACCCGATTGATCAACGTCAACTCTGAAGCTGGCAAGCGAACCACCCGGCTCTGGGTATCAATGGCGCGTGCCATGGATTGACGGATCCACCACATCGCATAGGTTGAAAATCGGAATCCCTTGCGCCAATCGAACTTCTCGACTGCGCGCATCAATCCGATGTTGCCCTCTTGAATCAAATCCAAGAAGGTCAACCCGCGCCCCGTATAATGACGCGCCACCGAAATCACGAGGCGCAGGTTGGCTTCGGTCATCTCTTGTTTGGCTTGCCCTAAAAGACTGGCTGCCTGCGCGACTTGCCGCGCCCAAAGCAACAAATCAGCCGTCGTCATCAACCCTTTTTCGATCAGCCGCGCAGCGACGACTGGCACAGCAAACTCGTCGCCGCCTGGCAGCGGCAGCGCAGCGGCGAAACGAACTTTTGTTGTTGCGGGAGCAAACATTCGGCTGACCGATTCGGCCAACTTCACCAGTTGGCGTTCAGTAGATGGCGTAAATACGAAGACGCGCATGGCCTGCGAGAGTCGCACCCATCGGCGTGCAGTTGAAAATGTCGCGGCGCGGCGGTTGGTTCTCTTACGCCCCCGTTTGGCGGCTGTGCCGACCGCCTGCAAGAGGTGCTCGTAGGTTTGCTCAATCTCAGCAAACGCGCTCGCCAATATCTGCGGGGTAAAGACCTCACGCTCGGAGGGGTCGAATCCGTCAACCGACTCTAAAAACTCCGAAGGGGTCTCCCTTCCCTCGTCGAAAGCCGTGCGCCAATGCAGGCAAAGTTCCACAATAATCGGAGACCGCGAAAAGAGCTTCAACAACCGACGGCGCGCACGTTCCAACCGCTTGGCTCCCCGAATTTCACCCTCCGCCGTCAGCATCGGCGAGCGGCTTGCTTCGCGCAGATAGAGTTTCAGCAGATCGGTCGTATCGATATCAGAACTTTCAGAGGCTTCCGCTTCCGTCTCCGGTTGGTCATCTTCGCTGAGTGGCTCGTCAAGTTGGGTGAAGTCTTCGGCATCCGCAAATTGGTATTCGTTTCTCTCCATCGGCTCGGCCTCCTTTGCCGTGCAAGCTGTCGCGGTCGCTCGGTCTCTTCAAATTGTGATGGCCATCACATTTCCCAGTTATTCTAAGACATGCTCATCATTCAGAAAAATTAAAAAAATTGAAGCAACTTATCCGCTTTGCTTATAGCCAGGGAGAGAGCATTCGCTTTTCCAATGGGTGGGTTTGGCGGGTAATATAACGGTGATGGAGCGAGTAAACGGGTTGAGTCACCTCTTGCGGCGGGCGCGCGTGTTATGGACGTTGCTCTCATTTGCGGCCTACGTCTACTTCGATTCAAAAGGTTATTTCGGACGCAATCAGGAGAAGCGCGAAGTTCGTTTGCGAAAGCAGGCGGCGCGGTTGCGCGACCGTCTGCTGCGATTAGGGCCAACCTTTATCAAGATGGGGCAGATGTTGGCGACGCGCGCCGACCTCCTGCCGCTCGAATACATTGACGAACTCAGTCAGTTACAAGACCGCGTCCCCCCCTTCCCAAACCCGCAGGCGATGCGGTTGCTGGAAAGCGAGTTGGGTCGCCCGCTGAAGGAAGTATTTCAAGAGATCAGCGCGCAGCCGATTGCTTCGGCCAGCCTCGGACAGGTCTATCGCGCCACCTTGCAAAGCGGCGAAGTCGTCGCCGTCAAAGTGCAACGCCCGCTGCTTGCCGCGCGCATTCGCGCCGATTTGCAATTGCTTCGCAGCCTTGCGCGCCAACTGGATCGCTACCCCAAACTCTTTCCCGGAGCCGAGTGGCTCGGCGCGATTGATGAGTTTGATCGCGTCATTCACGAAGAGATGGACTACCACCGCGAAGCCGCTAACGCGGCGCAGTTTCGCGATAATTTCCGCGACTGGCGTGCTATCTATGTGCCGAGGGTCTTCACAGAGTTTTCGACAGACCGCGTTTTGGTATTGGAGTTCGTCAGCGGCATCAAAGTCACAGACCTTACCGCCTTGCGGGCTGCCGGACATGAGCCGCGCCGCATCAACGAATTACTCTACCGCACCTATTTCAAACAATTGCTCGAAGACCGTTTCTTTCATGCCGACCCGCATCCGGGCAATCTGCTGGTGATGGCCGATGGCCGCTTGGCGATCTTCGATTTCGGCATGGTGGGGCGCTTGTCCGAAGAGTTGCAACGGCAAATCGTGGATGCCTTCTTTCACCTCTATAACCGTGACGTGCAGGGCATTGTAGACGATTTGATCGGGCTCGGCTTCTTAGCGCCACACGCCGACCTGGCTGCCATTCGCCGGGTGGTGGCCGAAGTGATGACGCGCAAGTTGAATCTGAAGCTCGGAGAGGTGCGGTTCAAAGAGTTGACCTATGACCTTGCGCCGGTCATCTATCAACACCCCATCACGACCCCCGCCCGCTTTACCTATTTGATGCGCGCCTTGATGACGCTCGAAGGCGTCAGCATTCAGATGAACCCGGACTTTAATTTCTTTGATGTCGCGCGCCCGTTTGTGAAGGATTACTTGCTCAGACAGGACTCGGCGCGGCTGCGCAAGCTGGCGATGGAGTCGCTGCACGATGCGCGGACTGGAAAATTCGAGTGGGGAAAATTGTGGAACCTCGCCAAACTCGCCTATTCGATCTACTTCGAATGAGGCGGCTGTCCGACGCCAACAGAGGCGCTTCTGAGCCGTTGCTCATTGGCAAAAAACGCCCGCCTACTTTTCGGATCGCGCCTCGTCAGTTATCCGCCACAACCGTAGGTATTCGTCGCGGACGGAAGCATTGAGATCGCCCGCCAAATTAGCAGGCAGAGAAAGTCTCTCGATCAGTTGTTGTACATCTGCGAGGTCTTTGAGGCGATGCGGCGCGCTCAAACCGGATGCCAATTTCAGTTCGATCAAAGTGGCGAGTTTTACGACCCTGATGCCGCTTGCCTCTTCGGAGACCAATTCCGGGTCTGGAAACGCTATCGCTTTCGGTTTGCCATCTCCCGGATACTCGCCGGTTGTAATGATTTCGATCTGCACGCCTGTTTCTGTGTTTTTGAACTGCTTTCGCGCCCCCTCATAAGCGGGCAAATATCCCAAACCGACAAAAGATTGCTCGAAGCGTGCCAATCCTTCTTTCGTCATGAGCAAATCCACATCAACGGTCGCACGTTCGTAACCGTACAGGTTCAGTGCCATGCCACCGATAACCGCGTAGGCAATCCCGGCTTCCGGCAGGCGATGCGCCAGGTCGCGCAAGGTTTTGTGAACCGGGCTTTCTTTCAGGAAAAACTGGTCGAGCTTTGTTAAAGCAACATCTGCATTGAGCAAACTCATAGCGCGATTATACCGAATCTCTTCTCCCCGCTGCATGATGAATCGGGTCAAAGGGTTGCTCAATAACCGCCTTGCGTTTCGAAAATCTTTCGCGGGTTGTCTACTAGCATGGTGCGAATCTGCTCGTCCGACACGCCGCGCGCTCGTAGCGCCGGAACCACATCTTTGTGAATGTGCAGGTAATGCCAATTGGGAACGACGAGGGGCACGGCCTCTTCCGGCAACCAGTCATTGAAACAAGCGGCGTCTTGCGAAAGTACCATTTTGTTCGCATGGCCGCGCTCGCACAGGCGGGCGACCGTGTTGACCCGATCTTCAAAGGGTAAGAGCGTATCAATGCCGAACCGATCCATCCCCAGATATGAGCCTTCGGCGATCAACTCCTCCAAATACTCAATGTCAGTCGTATCGCCGGAATGGCCGATGACGACGCGCGACAAATCAACCCCTTCCTCTTTGAAGATGCGTTGTTGTTCCAGCCCGCGCCGGGTCGCGGCATGCGTATGCGTCGAAATCGGCACGCCGGTTTGGCGATGCGCTTGCGCGACGGCGCGCAGCACTCGTTCGACGCCCGGTGTCACTCCGGGCTTATCGGTCGCACATTTGAGAATGGCCGCTTTGACGCCGGTATCAGCGATGCCTTGTTCGATATCTTTGACGAACATATCGGTCATCAATTCCGCTCCGCCCAACTCCGTACCCGGCCCGCGAAAATGAAAGTACATCGGCACATCGTTGTAGGTGTAGACGCCCGTCGCCACGATGATGTTGAGTGGCGTCTGTTCGGCGATGCGTTGAATGCGCGGGATGTATCGCCCCAATCCGATGACCGTCAAATCAACAATCGAATCCACGCCGCAGGCCTTCAATTCGTTGAGCCGGGTGATGGCATTGGTGACGCGCTGCTCTTCATCGCCCCACCCGTCAGGAAAGTTCTCTTTGATTTCAGTTGACAGCACGAAGACATGTTCATGCATCAAAGTCGCACCCAGTTGGGCGCTGTCAATCGCGCCACGAACGGTGTTGATCTGTGCCATCTTCTTCTCCTCTGTGACAAGCGATCAGTGATCAGCCCTGCACCTGGGATAGCCGGTTGGTGATTTCTCTGTTGTCGCCGATCAATTTTCTTGCGGATTTCTTGCTCGTCACTTGTCAGGCTTCACTTTGATATCCACTCGCTAACCGGTGAGGCCTCTCGAATGATCGTTTCGTTGCGTTCCGGCCCGGTTGAGATGAGCGCCATCGGCGCTTCACATAACTCTTCGAGTCGAGCGATGTAGCGTTTTGCCTCTTCCGGCAAAGCGGCGAATTCGGTGAGGCCGACCGTCGAATCTTTCCACCCCGGCAGAGTTTCATAGACCGGCTCACACTCGGCCAGCAAATCGGCGCTGTAAGGCATATCGGTAATCACCTCGCCGCGACAACGATAGGCAATGCAGATGTTGATCTCGTCCAAGCCGTCGAGGACATCGAGTTTGGTCAACGCAATGGCGTCCAATCCGTTAATCATTGTCGCATAGCGCACCACTACGGCATCGAACCATCCGGTGCGCCGCGGCCTGCCGGTTACCGCGCCAAATTCATTGCCCTTCTTCTGCAAAAACGCCCCCAACTCGTCTGTCAGTTCGGTCGGAAACGGGCCGCCGCCAACGCGCGTCGTGTAGGCTTTGCTGATGCCGAGCGCCCCGCTGATGGCTTTCAGGGAAAGCCCCGTGCCAGTCACCGCGCCACCAGTCGTCGGGTGCGATGAAGTCACAAAGGGATAAGTGCCATAATCAATATCGAGCATCGTGCCTTGCGCTCCTTCGAGCAAGATGGATTGTCCGCGCCGCGTCTCCGCGTTGAGTAGTGCCGTCGTATCCCGCACGTAGGGTGTCAACTTGAGAATATCTTCGAGGCATTCTTCCAACACCTGCTCCATGACGAGGGGCTGGCCGCCCATCGCCGTCAGCTTGCCGTTGGCATAGTCGAGATTTTGGGCGATGCGTTCGCGCAGCAAATCGGGAAAGAGAATATCCCCGGCGCGCACCCCAGTGCGTGCGGCCTTGTCTTCATAGGCCGGACCGACGCCGCGCAAGGTCGTACCAATGTTGCTTGCGCCGAGCCTGCGCTCGCTCGCTTTATCGAGCGCGACGTGATAGGGCAAGATCAAATGCGCGCGGTCAGAGACGAATAGGCGACCTTCGCTTTCAATGCCCGCTTGGTGTAGTTCGTCGAGTTCTTCGACCAACGCGCGCGGATGTACGACCACGCCGTTGCCAATCACGCACGTGCAGGACGGGTGCAGAATGCCGGAGGGGATGAGTCGCAGAATGAACTTTCGTTCGCCGATATAGACCGTGTGTCCGGCTTGGTAACGAGCCACAATATCAAAGTGCGGGGCGAGCAGGTCAACGATTTTCCCCTTGCCTTCGTCTCCCCATTGCGCGCCGATGATGACGATATTTTTCATAAGTCCGTTGTCCGTTGTCCGTTGTCCGTTGTCCGTTGAAGACGCTGCGCTGTTGCGGGTCTGCGAGTCAAGCACTTTGTTCCGCGCCAAGGTTATCAACGCAAGTGATGAAACGAGAGTATATGATGATGTCTTTGGCGCCATCGGCGGCACAGCTTCTGCTGTGCATCGCTACGCTATTGCCAATAACTGCTCGACCGGCAAGCCAGCAACGGACAACGGGCAGCAAACAGAAATACAGGCGCACACACTGACCGGGAGCGCGTGCGCCTGCGGGTTCAGTCTATCAACTGCCGATTACGAATTGCTGACGGCAACGGAGCCGTCAAGGGCGCTGTCGAGCATCGCTTTGATGCGGTCTTTCGGTTGATTGCCGACCGAACGATCCACTTCCTTGCCGCCTTTGAACAAGACGAGCGTCGGGATGCCGCGCACGCCGTATTGCATAGGCGTCTGGCCGCTGTGGTCAATGTTGAGTTTGACGACTTTGATCTTGCCGGTATATTCCTGTGCAACGGCTTCGACTGCCGGAGCCAACGCTTTGCAGGGCGTACACCATTCCGCCCAAAAATCTACGAGCACAGGATGCTCGGCTTGTAAAACTTCACTGGCAAAATTTTCATCCGTTACTTCGTTTACGTATTCGCTCATAACCTCTCCAAATTAGAGCTATCTCCGATTGATTGCGCGGCAGAATCTGGGTGTGACGAATTGCCTGAATCGTCTCGCCTCCCTTCCCGCTAAGGGTTCGAGGTTCGGGATGATTCGTGTCATTCGTAACCCGCCTTCCTTGCTTTTCAATCTAAGACCGCTTGTGTTTTTCCCTGCGATGCGCCACCGGCAATCGGTACGGGCGATCCGTACCCCTTCCCTCTGACCCATCGCCTGACGGCATTATCCCATAGCTGCCGTGCCGCGACGCAACAGCCATTCAAACAATTCAACATAGCGCCGCGCCGAATTCTCCCATGAAAAATCGGCGCGCATGCCGTTCAACATCAGTGTGCGCCAGTGCTCGCGGTCGGCATACACCAATAAAGCTTCGTAAATCTTTTCGAGCAACCGCCACGCCCGATACTCATAAAATTTGAACCCGTTGCCGGTGCCTTCGCCGCGGTCATAGTCTTGAATCGTGTCTTCCAACCCGCCCACCGCATGGACGACCGGCACGGTTCCGTACTTCAACGAGTAGAGTTGGTTCAAACCGCAGGGTTCGAAACGCGACGGCATCAAAAACAAGTCGGCGCCCGCTTCGACTTTGTGCGCCAGTTCGTTGGACAATCCGAAGTAAACCCCGACCTGATCGGGGCGGCGATCTCTAAGGCGTTGAAACTCGCGCTCGTAGAGGCTCGCCCCCGAACCGAGCAGCACAAAGATGGCCCCGCGATCCAGCACCCGATCAATGACCTCCAGTATCAAATCGAACCCTTTCTGATCGGAAAGCCGCGAAACGCACCCGATCACCGGCCTATCGAGCGCCTCCGGCAAATGAAAGGTGCGCAACAAATCGCGCTTGCACTCGACCTTACCCTTGAGATCGCGCGGCGAATACGGCGCGGCGATGAAAGGGTCGGTTTCGGGATTCCATTCGTCGTAATCCACCCCGTTGAGAATGCCAAACAGGTCGCGCCGTCGCGCTCTCAGCAACCCATCGAACTGCCCGCCGAACTCTGGCGTCTGAATTTCCAGACTGTAGCCCGGGCTGACCGCCGAAATCGCATCGGCGTAAACCAGTCCGGCTTTGAGGGCGCTCGCCGCATTGTGAAACTCCATATCCTGCGGGCGATTCAACCATTCGGGCAGGCCGAACTTCGGCAAATCGCGCCCGTCGAACAGACCTTGAAAAGCGATGTTGTGAATCGTAAACAGAGTGCGCGTGCCCGCAAAGTAGGCATCGTCACGATAGGTGTTTTTGAGGTGTGCAGCGATTAGCCCGGTCATCCAATCATTCAAATGGATGATGTCGAAGGATTCATTCAGGCCTTTTGCCAATTCGAGGACGGCGCGGCTGAAGAAGGCAAAACGCTCGACATCGTCATGCTCGCCATAGAGTTTGCCGCGCGCAAAGTAGTCGGGCGCATCAATGAAGTAGACCAACACTTCGCTACTGCGATCCGCATACACGGCCACCGGTCGAACGCCGAAGTTGAAAGGCACCATCAATTCGCCGGGCAGACGTTCGCTGCGCGCCAGAATCGGGTCATTGTGATAGCGCGGGAGGATGATGCGGACTTGGTGGCCGAGTCTCGAAAGAGCTTTCGGAAGAGCACCGGCTACATCGGCGAGTCCTCCGGTCTTGGCGTAGGGCACCGCTTCCGATGCGGCCAACAGAATGTTCAAGACCTCTCCCCCTTCATGTCGCTTCCTGTCGCCGATGTCGGCTGGTTTACAGACAGGTCATACTAAGTGAGCGAAAAAGGCATTGTCAAGAAATGCACTTCGTCAGCCTATCGTCGGCGCGTTGGGGCAATCACATCCCTCGAACTTCGGCAGAGTCGGGAGGCGAGCCAGTTGCGCTAACCGATTAATCGAGCCGGAAGAGTAGAGATCAGAGATTCGCGCCCGATTCGGTGAGTGGGCGCGAATCTCTGAGAGGCAGGCCAAATACAGCGAGCGCGACGGGCGCTCAGCCACAGCCATTTGCGTGTCAAACGACTATGGAGCGGTGGGACAAGTGAAGATACCGCCGCCAACCTGATTGTCGGTAATCGAGCACTTCACCTGTCCGGGCGGCATCTGCAAGGTCGCTGTGCCGGTCTGTTGGCAGGTGTTGATCGTCGCTAACAAACGGCGGTCGGTCTCCGTTGCACCTTGTTCCAACGTCAAGGTGCAACCCTTCACTTTCATACGTCCCTTCCCGCTGACAATCATGCCGCCACAGCAGATAACATAATCGCCCGTCGTTGTGTTGACCAACAACACACCTGAACTCCCCGTGACCGACACGTTGAAGGTAGCGACGGTGAAGGTACACATGGCTGTATTCCCTGCCGCATCCATCGCCGTACAGGTCACGGTTGTCATCCCTAACGGGAAGACTGAACCCGAAGCGGGCACACAGGCGAACGTCGCTCCCATACAGTTATCGCTTACGGTCGGGTCAGGATAGGTTACGACACCCGGAGCCGCAATGGCCGTCGGCGGACAGGTGATGGCCGGAGGCTCCGTGTCGTTGACGGTGACCGTGAAACTGCAACTCGGCCCGACAGTTGTGGTACAGGTTACGGTGGTCACGCCAACCGGAAATAGCGAACCTGAAGGCGGCGCACAATTCACCGTCCCGCAATCCCCTGTTGTCATTGGGGGTGAGAAGTTGACGACCGCCGAACACAGGCCTACATCGTTGCCTTGCACAACATTTGCCGGACAAGTGATGGCGCACTGGGCAACTGTTACGGTGAACGTACAATTGCCCATGTTGCCCGCCGCATCGGTCGCCGTACAGGTCACGGTCGTCGTGCCGAGCGCGAAACAAGTTCCCGAAGGCGGAGCGCACACGACCATCGCGCCGGGGCAATTATCCACAGGGGTCGGGTCTGTATAAGTTACCGTAGCACAGCCCGCCAGCGTGGAAGCCCCGATATTGGACGGACACATAATGGTCGGCGCTTGCGTATCGTTGACGGTAATGGTGAACGAACAGGTTGCCGAGTTATTCGGCTCCGTACAACTCACCGTCGTCGTGCCAACCGGGAAGAACGACCCCGATGGCGGCGTGCAGGTGATCGTTCCGCAGTTGCCGTTCGGCGTCGGCGCGAAATTCACCACTGCGCCGCATTGATTCGGGTCATTGCCTACAGTGATGGGCATCGGGCAAGTGATGGCGCAAACCGTCGTGATGTTGAGACACCAGCCCCCTGCCAATAGTCCGGCGCTGCCCGCACCGTCATCAACGACGTACAGGCTCCAGGTGCCGTTCGGGTCTGCGCCATTGAACGCGCTCAGCGCTGACCCGCCCGAAGGCGAAGGCGCAGGAGCGGGAAAGACATCGGGCACTGCGCCCGGATTGATGTTGGTCGGCTTAAAGGTGCCTGTCGAAAGCATACCGGTATCGGACAACGACGAGGCGGCTGCATCATCAAGCGTCAAGGTCACAGGATTACTGGCGGAGATCGGGTTACTGCCTCCGACATCCGACATGATGGTGGCCTCTTGTCCGCCGGGCGCGACCAATAGGATGTCTACGTCGTCCGGGAATGCGTGACTGAAGCTGCCGAGCGTCACGGTAACTTTACCAATCACACCGGTCAGCCCGGAGACGTTGATGGTTGAAGGATAGGGCGACGCCACTGCATTGTCATTGATGGTGATTGAGTTGTTATTACAGGGCTGTCCCGCACCGCACGTACCCGTCACCGTGACTGTGAACGAACAGGTTGCCGAGTTATTCGGCTCTGTACAGGTCACCGTCGTCGTGCTGACCGGGAAGAACGAGCCGGAGGGCGGCGTGCAGGTGATGACTCCGCAATTGCCTGTCGGAGTCGGAGCCGAATAGCTGACAACAGCGCCGCAGAAGTTGGCGTCCTTTGCCTGCGTCACATTGGCCGGACACATCAGCGTGCACGGCGTCGGCGTCGTTGCTGTGATGTTGAGGCACCAGCCTCCGGCAAACAGACCGGCATTGCTCGCGCCGTCATCAACGATATACAGGCTCCAGGTGCCATTCGGGTCGGTGCCGTTAAAGACGGAAAGCATCGCATTATTACTGGCCAGCATCGGTGCAGGCGCGGGGAAGACATCGGCCACTGCGCCCGGATCAACGTTAGTCGGCTTGAAGGTGCCCGTCGAAAGCATCCCGGCATCGGGCAACGACGAGGCGGCTGCATCATCAAGCGTCAAGGTTACTGGCGCGTTAGGAGAGATGGACAGATTGCTGCCGACATCGGACATGATGATTGCGGTTTGACCTTGTGGCCCGACTAGCAACACGTCCACGTCATCAGGAAAGCCGTGGCTGAAGTTGGCCAGCGTCACGGTGACGCTGCTAACGATTTGCCCCATCAGCCCGGAGACGTTGATGGTTGAAGGATAGGGCGACGCCACCGCATTGTCATTGATGGTGATCGAGCTGTTATTGCAGGGCTGTCCCGCGCCGCACGTGCCGGTCACCGTGACCGTGAACGAACAGTTTGCGCCGCCGGTTTCCGAGCAGGCGACGGTCGTCGTGCCGACCGGGAAGAAAGAGTTGGAGGGCGGCGTGCAGGTAATCGTGCCGCACGCGCCGGAGGTCGTCGGCGCTGCGTAGGTGACGATGGCGCCGCAGAAGTTGGCATTCTTCGCTTGCATCACATTGGACGGACAGGTGAGCGTGCAGGCACCCGCGCCCGCCGTAATATCAAGCGACCAACTGCTGATTGACCCGCCAACCGTTCCGCCGTCATTGCTGATATACAGGCTCCAAGTGCCGTTCGGGGCAGTGCCATTGAAAGTAGACAGGGTTACGTTGCCGCTCGGCGCAGGAGCCGGTGCGGGGAAGACTTCCGACGCTTCGCCGGTGAAGTTTGCTGGTCGAAAGGTGCCGGATACCAGTCCGGTTCCAGTGGGCGGCGAGTTATTCGGCAATTGGGTTGCGGCAGCATCGTCAATGACGAGAGTTACCGGGCAATTGGCGCAACTGGTGCCGCCAACATCCGACATGATAATGGCGTTGGCTCCGGATGGGCTGACTAAGAGGAAATCGAAATCATCCGGGCGGGTGGTCGTCAGACCTGTCAGCGTCACCGTCATATTGGTAATCGTGCCGGTCAGCCCGGAGACATTGATGGTTGAGGGATAAGGCGTTGAGGTAACCGGCGGGGTTCCGGTATTTAAAGTGATCCCAGTGCCGGGGAAGACGACTGTCGGGGCAGCAGCGCGTCCGGCTGGCTTACGGAAAGCCTGTACGGTTTTGACTTCCTCGAAGAAGTTGGTCAGCGATTTCTCCAGTTCGGCGCATTCGCGTTCCAGTTCGGCGATGCGCGCAGCAGAAGCCCCCGAGGTATCACCCTTTCGGAGTTCGGCTTGCAGAGTCCTGAGATCGGCGAGCCGGTTATCAATTGCTGATTTGTATTGAAAGAAGGTGAGGTCGGTAGTGCGACCGGCTTCGGGAACCGGATTTTTTGCCTCGCTGGCGAGGGCGGTTTCGAGCGCCTGCCGGGCGGTGATGACCGCTTGCGCTGTCTCGGATTGCGATTGCGGAATGGCGGATGCGCGGCTCAACCAATGATGCGCAGACACCAACATAAGAGCAGCGATGGTGAATAAAATGAGGGGTGCAATCACTCTTTTATGGGTAGGAATTGTCATGGTTCATTCTCCTTTGGGTGACACCGAAAACGCCCTGATGATTGGCAGGCGTACCGCTTGACGACTTGAAGAGCGCGCAAAAAGTAACCGGAAGCAGGGGGAGCAAGCGGTTATCAGATGACTGAACTCAAAGCGGTTGGTCGGCCCGGCCCATTCGGCGAGCCGACCTCTGAGTTTGGCATCCGGCAAGCGAAATCTAACTCGGTCATTATCCGCGGCCTGCCGGTCGGCCACGAAGAACGAGTGGGTACTACTGTTTACGCTGCGAGGTGAGATAGGATTCGACTGCTTCTAAGCGACGCTCCATCTCGCCCAGTCGTTGCTGCAAATTGAGATTCTCGGTTCGCAGTCGGGCGATCTCCGCGTCTTTATCCTGCAAGCGAACGTAGACGGCTTTGATCGCCGCCAAGCTGATGGCATTAATCTCCATCAACGAAATTTTATCTTTGTTACCCAGCCCGAAGGCGGCGTTCAGTTCTTTGATATTGAGGCCGAGCCGCGAGGCGTTGGCGGCATCTCCTTCGGTTTTGAACAGCGAAATGGTCGCCAGTTGTTCGAGCACCAGTTTGGTATCGAGCGGCTGCTTGAGGAGCGAGCCGAAGCTGTTGTCGCGCACGTCAATGCTGCCTTCGACCACCATGTTGCCGAAGACGTGCAGGCGTTGTTCAGGGTTGAAGATTCCCATACCGACCTTGCCATCGCTCTTGATGATGATGCTGTCGGTCGGCGCGCCGGGTACGATGCGGAAGGGCAGATGCGAGCTGTTGGTGACATCCCGGACGAAGAAGTTGGCTTCGTTGCCCGCTACATCCCAAGTTTGCGCAGTGAAACCCGACGAGCCATTCTGTTCCAACCGTAGGGCCGGAGTGTTGCCATTGACCATGTGGGCTGGCAACACGGGCGTCGAAGTGCCCATACCAATTCGTCCGCCATCGTCCACATACAGAGAGTTGGTGGGCGCGTTGGCCTCGACGGTAAAGGGTGTTTTGCTGTTGGTAACATCGGTAATTGAGAATCGGTTCAACCCGCCGTTGGCCGAGTCATTGGCCGTCAGCTCCCAGTCGTTGCTCGGAAAAGATCCCGTCGAGGTATCTTCAAATTTGATACGCAGGTTGTTCTCTTTGAGGCGAATGGTGTCGAAGCCGAAGCTTTCGTTATTGACGCAATCTACGCCGACGCAGAGGCTCATTTGCACGATCAAGTCATCCGCAATGACTTGATCGAAGGGTCGCATCGGCGAAGAGAGAATCGGCGAGTTGACCGGCAAAAAGCCGCTCGCGCGTTTGGCCACCGGCAGCAGGCGGAAACCGGATGCCGCGCGCGAGGGTTGCAGGTTGTACAGGTTCGAAGCCGTCTTCGTGCTGACGCCCGTCTTCTCGCCTTCGACCTGACCGCCCATCACAATCTTTCCGCCGCTAATGCGAAAAGCGCCGGACTGCACGGTTTCGCCGCTGGGCATGGCTCCGCGACTTCGCATCGTGCGCGCCACCTCTTCGCTCTTGCCTTGCGCGCGCGCCGCAACCAGCGCGTCTTTTGTCTCTTGAGCGATGACCGGCATGACGCGCATTTCATAGGTATATTGCCCGTCGGGTCGGCGTACGCCTTTGTCAGTAGTGGCGCGAAAGACGAGCGCCTCGCCGGGTACGAACTCTTGGCGCAGCACTTCGCCATCGGGAGTCGAAACGGTGAGGACGATGGAGGCGTATTCGACTTTCGGTTGCCAATTAATCTCTGCCGTGCTCACCTTCGCACTGGCAACCGCGCCGTCGTTGTCGGCAGGTGCAGCGACGAGGGTCTGGCTTGAACAGAGTGTGAAGATCGCCAAAAAGAGAAAAGCGGTCAGACATCTTTGATTTTTCATGGAGTCTCCTTCCGAACATAGCTACCGGGCTGACACAGGGAGATTATGTGTGATTGAGAATTAAGCCTGATTGCTCCCCATAGAGCGGATCAGGCTAAAGAGCCGAATTAGAGCTTCTGTAATGATGGTGGCGTGGGAGCTTAAAATCATTAAGCCATCGATATTCTAACGACCGGAAAGCGCATCTTCTCAAGGTTACACGGGAGTGTCAAGCATCGGCTAAAAATTTAAGATAAAAACAAGACTTGGAGGCGGAGACTATCAGGCGAGGTAGCCCTTCGGGAAAGTCCATAGAGGCAGCCGTTTGGTAGCCAATACTTGTCTGGGTCAGGATCGCTCCTTTCAGCGAATCTGCTTCTCAGAGTTTCCCGAATCGCCAGGCGGGCGGCAGGGAGTTGCCGATTCGTAACGCTGCAAATCGGCGCGCAATTTAGCAGCCAATTCCGGACGGTTCTCCTGTTCGGCGCGTGCAACCAACTGGCGTTGCCAGGCACTGGCTTCGCGGCACTGACCAAGTTCGGCCAGCGCCATTGCGACAATCGCGCCGTGCTGCACCGAACCTGTCGCTTGATAAACTGGCCGCGCCAATTGCAAGGCGCGCCCGCCATCACGCAAGTCGTATTGCGGACAAGCGGCCAGCACATAGGCGAGGGTGACGGTAGTTCGCCCTTTTTGCGGAAAGCGCGCATGGGCGCTTTCCAAGCGGTCGAGCGCCTGCCGATACTGGCGGCGATTGAACAGCAGATTGACCGCTTCGAGCAGAGCCTCTTCATTGTCAGGATGGTTTTCGACGATAGCTAAAAACTCTGCCAAGGCTTCGTCGGCACGCTTGACCTTGAGCAACTGTTGCGCCAGCAAGAAGCGCGCATCACTGTCGAGCGGGCGGATACTTACCAATCTTTTCAAGGGCTCGATGGCCGCATCCGGCTGATTCTGTTGCGCCCGCAAGGCTCCCAAATTGTAAAGCGCAGCTTCATTATTGGGGTTGAGGCGCAGCGCCTCGTTGAATTGTTCGATTGCGCCCGCCAGATCGCCGGTCTGCGCCAGCGCCGAACCGAGGTTGACGCGCGCAGACAGACTGTCCGGTTTGGCGGCGACGGCTTTGCGAAAGGCTTCGACCGCTTCGGCAAAGCGTCCGACATCGAAAGCGAGCCGCCCGCGCAACATCTGCAATCGCTCGCCCTGCAACAAGGTCTGTAGATCGTCAACCAGCGGGTCGCGCACGCGAACTCCTACTCCCCCCTGTCGTTGCAAATGCGCCTGCGCTTCGTCCAGTTTGCCCAATCCGCGATAGGCCATCGCCAATGCGTAATGCAGGCGATTGGCATCCGGCGCGAGCGTCAACGCCTGTTCCAATTGGTTGACGGCTGTGGTGTAGTTGCGCGTCGAAAGCGCGATCTGCCCTAGCCCGTAATGCGCCGCGGCGTTCCGATCATTCAGGGTCAAAGCGCGTTCGAAATTGGCACGCGCCTCTTCCAGCCGATTGGTTTGCCAATAGAGGTTGCCGAGATGAACGAAGGCTGCCGGATAGTCGGCGCGCAATCCGCCAGCCAGTTGAAAATACCGAATCGCCTCTTCCGCCTGCCCGTCTTGCTGATAGAGGATGGCAAGAAAATAAGCCCAACGAAACTCCTTCGGCGCAAGCCGATGGGCGTTTAGATAGCAGGCTTGTGCCGAAACCAGCAGGGCATAAGCTTGATAGGTTTGCCCCAACAGACCGTAGCCTTCGCTCAACTTCTCAGTTGAAACTGCAGCCGTTCTTGTCAACTCCAATAGCCCATCTTGCAGCGCAGCCAACTGCTTGCCGACTTCAGGCTCTACCGCTTCAAGGTCGGGCAGCGGGACAGCGACCAACTCGGCGCGCGGAGCCGGTAGGCTGCGCGCTCGGTTCGATTCCGATTGCGCGCAGAGGTTGGCAGATGATAGCAAGAGAGGGAGAAGGAACAGACTGGGCAACCCTCGCCAGCGTGGGTTTCTCATCTGTGACCGACTCCCTTGTATTCGTATGTCGCTACTCATTTGCTCTCTGCTCCGCTGCCCTCTTTGAGCGTCGTATATTGATCGTGCGGCAGGTCTTTCCACTCTTCGACGCGCCCCGAAGGCCAGTAGACGCGCACGCGTTCGACACGATTGGCGTCGCCCAAACCGAGCAACACTCTGGGGTCATGCGCTGAGAGGTAGCCGCCGTCGGTGCGCACGCGTCGCCACCAAATTTGACCCTTTGCCGCGCCCAGCCATTCGACGCGCGCCCCCAACAAATCACGCGACGGAGGTTGGCCAACCAAACGTAAGCCGAGCCAGTGCTTCTGCTGCCCACGCTGATTGAGCAACAGCCGTGCCCGCCCGTTGTTATTGCAGACGAGCAAATCGGTATCGCCATCGTTGTCCACGTCGCCGAAGGCCGCGCCGCGACTGACCTCCAAGAGGTGAAAGGTTGCGCCCGCTTCCGCCATCACCTCTTGGAAACTTCCCTTCCCAGTGTTGTGAAAAAGCTGATTGGGTTGGCCGAGTGGATAGGGGTCGCGGTTGCGCGCCAACTCTTCAAGGGTACGCACCGCGCCATTGGCAGAGAACAGATCGAGCCAGCCGTCGTTATCGTAATCAAACCACAGCGTGCCAAATCCCGTGTAGCGTCGCGTCTGTTTGCCCATGCCGGTTTCAATCGTGCGGTCTTCAAAGAGGCCGCTGCCGAGGTTCAAATAGAGCGTGTTGGTCTCTTCCATCAGGTGGGTTAAAAAGATGTCATCCAGCCCATCGCCGTTATAATCGCCCGCGTCAACCCCCATACCGGCTTCGGCTTGTCCGTGCCGATTGACGGCGGCTCCGGCCAGTAAGGCCTGATTTTTGAAAGTGCCGTTGCGCCGATTCACCCACAGTTGATTGGGGTCACCGTCGTTGGCGACGTAAATATCAACCCATCCGTCTTTATCAAAATCGCAGGTCACGACGCCAAGCCCCGAACCGAAGGCTTGACTGATGCCCGCCGTCTCGGTGACATCAACAAAGGTGCCGTCGCCTCGATTGCGGAAGAGGCGATCCATAACCGGTTTGAAAGCGCGCGGGCCGCAATAATCGAGGGCGCTGGTCTTGGCATAACAAGCGGGACTGTTGGACACGGAAAAATTCACATAGTTGGCGACGAAGAGGTCAAGCCAGCCATCCCGATCATAATCGAAGAAGGCCGCGCTCGTACTCCAACGCGGGTCATCGGTGTTCGACTTCTTGGTCACATCGGTAAATGTGCCGTCGCCGTTGTTGAGCCACATCTGATTGGAACCGAGATTGCAAAGATACAGATCATTCCAGCCGTCATTATTGATATCGCCGACCGCGACGCCCATGCCGTAGCCCTGCGCCGCGATGCCGCTCTTTTGCGTCACATCCGTGAAGCTCAGCTTGCGGCTCCCATCCCGCCCGATGACCAGATCGTTGCGCAAGAGACGGCTGCGCGGCGGCTCTTTGCCGCGCCAGGGGAAGCGCGTTTTATCCGGAGAAGTTCCCGGCTCAAGCGTTGCGCCCTGCACCAAAAAGATGTCTAAGTCGCTGTCGTTATCAAAGTCGAAGAATGCCGCGCCGGAGCCGGTGATTTCCGGCAAGTAGAGCTTCCCGGTCATGCCATTGTAGTGCTGAAAATCAATCCCGGCTTGCGCTGTGACGTCTTCGAAGATCGTTGATACAGCAGCGGGGGAAGAGGGGGTCGGCGCTTCACCTGTCAGCACGTAATCGAACCAACCGACCAGCATTTCGTCATACGTCGGGTCGCCCCATCGCACGCTTTGCGTCGGGTCGGGGTTGTATGGGTTCTTCGCAGAATTGTCGAAGTGCGCGGTCAGAACGAGGGTTGCGCCTTTCGGAAGGGTGATGGGCTGCTTGAGTTGGTAGAGAACCTGCCAGTTGAAATTAAAGGGCGAAACCAGCAGCAGAGTTTCGCGGCGACCGTCGGGATAGATGACTTCATACTTCATATCTTTGCCGCGCAGGTGCATATGCGGCATGTAGGAGAGCACGCGAATCTCTTCTTCGATGGTGTAGGCGGCAGTGACTTGATGGTTGTCCGCGCCGGGCGGAATCATAAAGAAGTGGTTCTGCACCGTCATCGTCCCGACGCGATGCTTGACCGGCGTCTTGGCAAAGCGCAAGCCGATGCTCGTGCGGTCGGTTTGCGGCACGCTCGATGCGCCGCGAAAGCTGGAATAGTGCATTTGCAAAACGAGAGTCGAACCGGCAGGAATCTTTTTTGCCATCCCCTCCGCGAAACTGTCCGGCGGTTTGCCGGGAGCGTAAGAAGTCAGCAGAATGCTGAACAAATCTGTGCCTTCATCACCGAGTTTGCGCCGGAAGACCGCGCCGCCATTGGCCGCTTGCGCGCCGTCATTGACGACCGGCACATCGGGGCGCACGCGCGACAGGGTTCCCGCTTTATAAAAGATCGCAGGCAGGTTGGGGGTCTCGCTCGGCGTGTCGCCGCCGGTGCGCGAACGGGCGATAGATTGCGGCGTCAGGATATGAGCGATGGCATGATGGACGACGCGTTTATTGCCGGGGCGAATCTCTGCGGCTTGAATCCAGCGATCTTGATCGAAGTTGGTCGGAATAACGAAGTAGACATATTTGTCGGGCGCACCGGGTAAAACCGTATAGGCTTCGGGCATGGTAAGAACTTGATCGGGCGCACCCATTTGCCAGTCGTCGCTTTGCGGAGGACGTGGCGGCAAGTCTTTCGTGTCGCCTTCGCTTGCGCCGCCGTCCACCCACGCCACCAGGGTGTCAATCTCTTTTTGGCTCAAGCGCGCGTCGTTGCGGAACTCGCCATAGCGCGCGTCGGCAGGCCAAGGCGGCATCTTTCGCGTGAGGACTTGCTCTTTGATCGCGCGCGCCCAAGGGCGCACCTCCGAGTAGGTGAGAACGCTAAACGGCGCAAGCTCATTCGGGCGATGGCAGGCCGCGCAATTTTTATATAAGATCGGCGCGACCTCTTTGGCGAAGGTAATCTCTGCCGCGCGCGCCTCGGCCTGATGGCTCAGACGGCTTGCCAGACAGGCGAGGGCGATGAGCGAGAGGACGGCGAAAATGCTGATCCATCTTTTGGCATTCATCGGCGCATTGACTCGTTAAGGGATTGCGAGACGAGCCTAAGCATTTTCGGGTCTGCAAACCGCTTTTGCAAGCGACGGCGTGTTGATGAAAGCGCGTGCGGCTAGTGATTCGGGTCACTACAGTTGCCCGGAAACGGCTTTAACGAGAAGAGAAAGCGAGCACCGATTGGACGAATAGCTTGGAGCGACCGATGAATTCGTAACCCTCCGTCGCCTCGGGTGCATCGGTGTTCCATCCTTTCGAAAAATCGAGTCTCGCAAGGAACGAGCGATGCCAAACGAAGGTCAAATCGTCAAACGGCGCAGGCTGCATCGCGCTGTCTTTTTTAAGATTGGCAAAGCATGCGATTTGAAGAGCAGCCTCCATTCGCCGCCGATATTTTGGAGTTGAATCTTAAACAGCGTCCGTAAACTCAACAACCTTTTCATCCCGTTTTGTTTCGTTCCGAGCCCTTCTACCAAACAAGACCAGACTAAGGTCGTCGAGTGCTACTGTTCCAGCCCTTCCCAGATTCTGTCTCCTTGTTTTAGTGCATAGGTCTAAGAACTGTGTTCTTGAAGCAGAGGAATCCAGCACGGGGTTGCTGTTCTCAAAAGCTGCTAGCGCCGTTATTACGCTCGACGCGCCATAAACGCAGATGCGAGTCTTAGCATCAGCCGCAGCAGCTAACCACTCGCTTCTTTTCTTTGGGTCGGTTTTTCTCAGTTGAGCAATCTCAGCAACGGCACGCAAATAATCCACGTAGGCTTGGCTTCTTAACGTCTCTAATTGCTTTCGTCTTTCTCCTGATTTGGAAAAAAGATGCTGGAGGCCTGCACCAAGGATGACACCAAGTACAGGAAGAAGGGCTGTTAAAAATTCCGGTACGGTCTGCATATCAAGTAAGTTAGTGGGTCATCTTCAACGATCCGTCTGGAGTTGGATAATCTCTATCGCTATCTCAGAGAAACTATTCAGCCGTTGATCATTGGTCAAAAACATTTCGCAACCTGATACGACCGCCGCAGCCAGATGAATCGCGTCTGGAGTTTTGAAGTTGTATTGCGCACGAATCTCTGTAGCTCGGTCTATCACCTCACTCGATAACCTTATGATCTCGGCTATTGCTTGGGCGAAAAAGTCTTCGAAATCTTGAAGGAGCGCGCGATTACCGTCGCGCAGAGGTTTGACCCGGCACTCCATTCTCGTCAGATCGCTAGTAACCAAAGTCAAATCTTCCGCAGAAAGCCGTGCGTCTACTGCCGTAGTATAGACAGCTACTCTCTCAACAGTGTAAATGATCGGAGCCGTGTCCAGGTAGATTCGTGGCATTACTCGTTCCAACTATCGCGCTCGGCTTGCACGTATGCATCAATCTCTTCACGAGTCGGCGATTGATGATTGCGCGCTTGTTGACGGCAGCGAATCTCAGCCATCACTTCTCTATATGGGCGCGCAGCAAAAGAAGGTAATGGCTCAATGAGCAACCGTACTTTCACAGGCGTCTGCGGCAGCGAGACGGCTTCATCCAGAGTGACGGTATGCTCATCTGTCAGCGTGCCCGTTACGATATAATCACGCATGGCGATCACCTCTGCTGCAAAACTTCGTTTGTTGATTCTACCGGAGCGAACCGGTCTTGGGAACTTTGAATATGGGCACGGCATTTGAGATGATGAGGGCGAAACGCGGCGCAATCAAATCTGAGAAGCATCAACGAACAAGTTATGACAGAAACTTATTCCTCCGGCAGCATGGTTTATAACCGTTTCAATGTCCTCGAACCGACATCGAGTGTGTGGCCGTTTGCCAGCTACCTCGTTGCCGATACGCTCGGCGGCGGACAGAGCGCACCACTTAACTTGATTGAAATTCCCCTCGCTTCCGAACACGAGATGATGGCCTTCAATCAGCGAGCTGCGATATTGGAGCAGTTCAAACATCCCGTGCTGGCCGCTGCGACGGGGCATTTCGTCGCCGGATACACAGCCGTTCTGCTCCTCGAACATCCGCGCGGGGTGCGACAACAGGAGGAGGTCAATCCGAGCCTCGACGAATTAACGGCACGCCGCGCCGTCGTTTTTACTGAAAGAGAAGTGGTCTTGTGGGCATTTCAACTGTGCGATCTGATTCTGGCATCGCAGATGTATTGCCCGTTGCTCTACAACCTGCTCGTCACGCCTGCTAGTCGCTTCGCTGATGCGCTTGCGCCCGCCAACCTGTTTCGCAAAGCCGATGGCGTTGTCTTAGCTTTTCCCTCCATGCTCTTCGGACTCTTCGATTACGACTTTCTGGCGAAGTACGCGGAACCGCGTCCCGAAGGCGGGCCGTTGCAACCGGGCTATGTGCCTTACGAGTTTTACCACCGGCAGATGGAACCGCGCTCCTTGGTCTTTGCCATTGCGGCGATGATGTTTCGTTTGCTGACCGGACAAGACCCGAATCGCAATCCGCTGCGCCTCTTCGATTTCACTCATCACCTGCGCCCGGCGCAACTCAATCCGAGCCTCTCTTTTGGCATCGACAGTATCTTGCTGCGTGCGCTCGATGCGCGGGTCGAGAATCGTTTTCAACTGCCTGAATTCAAAACGGTGTTGGAGTATCACCTGCGACAACTGAACAGCGCGCCGCCCGGCAATCCGATGACCGTCAGCACGCTCAACCTGCTGCGCCTGTTGCACCTCATAGACGCCATGCCGAATCGCCGCACAGACGAGCAGAACCCAAACGCAGAAATCTTTGACGGCGGCAAAGTCGAGCACCTCACTGGATTTAATCATTATGAATTCGATGACGGCACAACCGCGCGTTCAGGCTTCGCTTTGCCCGATTGGCATCTCCAATGTGAGATGCCGAACGGCGAAAAGGTCGAGATCAAACGCACCCTGCCGCAGACCGCCCAGCGTCCCGCCAATACGGAGCCGGTCGCGCCGCTTGCTGCCGCTACCGTCGCCTTTCGCCACTGCATCTACTGCGGCGCGCGGCAGACAACCATAGATAAGGCAACGCCTTGCCCACAATGCGGCGGCGTCTATCCGGGAAGCGAATCGGCACCCCTGGTCAACTGCGTTGTTTGCGGGCAAGCCAATCTGTTGATCGCGGCTTTTTGCGAAGCCTGCGGTAAGAACCAACCGGCGCTGCCTTAACCGCCGTACTCTGTCTCTTCGTTTGCCTGTCATGACAGCAGCCCTTTCTCAACTGCACAGAGTGGTCTTCGGAGCATTGGTCTTTGCTTATGGCGTAATGTGGGTTGGCGGTATCCTCGCCTATATCGTTCTCGGCAGCCCGCCGTCTGACGCGCGCTGGACGGCTCCTGTCTTTCTGTTGTTAGCCGGTCTGATCGTTCTCATCACGGCGCGGCGAAGCGAGTTTGCCGCTTTGCTGGCAGCAGGCGGATTCGGATTTGCGGCGGAAGTGCTCGGCGTGCGTTTCGGCTTTCTGTTCGGCAAGTACGAATATACAGCGACGCTGACGCCACATTGGTTAGGCGTGCCGCTTGTGATGATGAGCGCCTGGATGGTGCTGGTCGCCTACCTATGGCAGATGACGCGTGCGATTAGCGCGTCTCGCCCTCTACGAATCGCCATCGCCAGTTTGTGGATGACGGCGATTGATCTGGTGATTGATCCGCTGGCAGCAGGTCAACTCGATTACTGGCATTGGTTTGATAGCGGCGCTTATTACGGTATCCCGGCGCACAACTTTCTCGGTTGGTTGGTCGTCAGCCTCGCTCTCTTCTCACTCATCGCCTTTTTGCATCCCGATAATTCGCCAAATTACGCAGCGCGTTACACAGGTCTGAGCATCGTCATCTTTTTTACGGTGATCGCCTTCGCGCTCGGCTTGTGGCTGGCGGGCGGGATCGGCGCGTTGCTGTGTGGGCTGCATCTATTACTTTCCAGTCGAAAACCGCAGGTTGAAGGTTGAAGGTTGCAGGCAGCCAACTCGTTGCGGCTTTGCATCTCTGCGCCTTTGCGTTTTGCCCTATGATTTACAGATTTCTCGTCTTGCAGGTGTGCCAGCGCGTCTTAACCTAGTGGGATGTGGCACGGTGGGCTGCGGTCGGAGTCTTCAATCGTGCCGATTTATGGCATATACTGGCATAGACAGCGCAGCGCCCCGTCACTCTCGGAATCGGAGCAGACTATGAGCGGCAGACAGATTGGCAATTATCGCATTCTCGACTATCTCGGCAGCGGCGGCTTCGGGTCGGTCTTCAAAGCCGAAGAGATCAATTCGCCTGGTCGCATCGTCGCCATCAAAGAGTTGCACAAAAAGCACACCCGCAGCGCGGTCATCAAACAACGCTTCTTTCAAGAAGCCGTCGCCATGGCGCGACTCGATCATGCCAATCTGCCGCGCCTCTACACCTTCGGCGAAGACAACGGCTCCTATTTTCTGGTCATGGAGTTTTTGTCCGGCAAGCTGCTCACCGATGAGATTCAAGAGCGCGGCGCTATCGAAGCCGGTCGCGCCGCTTCCATCATGTCGCAGACTCTCGCGGCGCTCAGTTACGCGCATCGCAACGGCATCATTCACCGCGACCTCAAGCCTGATAACCTGATGTTGATGGGCGAAGGCGACCATCTGCGCGTCAAAGTTTTGGACTTCGGCATTGCCCGCATGGTCGGCGGCGAGAACTTGACCATGACGGGCGAAGGCTTCGGCACCCCGGCCTACATGTCGCCCGAACGTATCAAAGGCGAATCCGGCATTGATCATCGTACAGACATCTATTCGGCAGGCATCGTATTGTTCGAAATGCTCTCCGGCAAAGTTCCCTTTCAATCCAAATCAACCGACCCCGGACTCTACTGGTCAGAGATGAAGACGTTGCATGAAAACACCCCGCTGCCGTCTCTGTCTGCACACCAGGTCCCCGCCGAACTCGAAACCATCATCGCCAAAGCGACCGCCAAATATATCAAAGACCGCTATGCGACGGCAGACGACATGCTCGCCGACCTGCAACGCATCGGCGACGCGGCGGTCAGTCAGGCGCTCGCGGCCAAACCCGCGCGTTTACAGATCGCCACTCAACCGCCCGAAGCCGAAGTCTATGTGGATAACCTTCTGCGCGGCACATCGGACGCGGCGACCGGCAGACTGCTGCTCGGCGGTCTCGCAGCCGGTCTCCATGAAGTGCGCGTCGCCAAAGGCGGGTATAACGACTATCGCATCAGCGTCGCCCTCGAAGCCGACCGCCAGACCGATTTGCAAGTCGCGCTCGGAGCCCGCGCGACGATGGCCATGCCGGTCGCCGAAAAGACCGGAGCTGTCGAACTGGCTACCGAACGCATGATGAGCGGTGATGAAGTGGCAACCGCTCTGCTCACCGTCGAAGGGTTACCGGCGGGCAGCACGCTCATCATTGATTCGCAAGCCGTCGCCGTCGCTAACGAAGAGGGACGTGCAACCGTCAAACTCAATGCCGGAGCGCACGAAATACAGGCCACGACGCCTGCAGGCGATAGCACCAAACGTCTGCTGACGATTGCCGAAAGCGATATCGGCGTCGCCCAAACTTTGACTTTGCCTCTGATGGCAGGAGCGGCCTCCGATCAATCTCTGCCCTTTGCCGCCAGCGGCGCGCTGCCCCAAACCATCGCCCTCAGCGCCAACCCGACCGCGCCGAATCCGCCCCTCGCGCCAGATCAAATTGACACCCGACCGCTACCCGAACCGCGCGCAGCGACTTCCTCTTTCACCCGGTCATTGAGCGCCAATAAACGCTTCGCAGCCATCGCCGCGTTCTTCGTCGTCGCAGCCCTCGGAGCAGCCTTATATTTTGTCATCACCGGCAGTCGCAAAAACCAACCGCTCGCAACCAATAGCCCGCCAACGACGGAGTTAGCAGAGGCGTCGCCAGCCGCCGCGCCGCAAAGCGCGCAGGCTCAGTTGCCGGTCAACGAACCGCCCGCCGCCGAAAGCCAAGAAGTCGCTGCCGAGAAAAAGCGATTAGAAGATGAACGGTTGAAACTCGAAGCTCAACGCAAACAGATGGAAGCCGAAAAGGCGAAAAACGAAGCCGTCGCGCAACCTCCCGCACCCGCGCCGCCGATGTCGGGAACGACGCCGCCGCCACCGCCGCCGAGTCCGGCTCCGACTGCGACAGCCGACCCGCGCACCTGTCTGACGATTTCGGTCACCGCGATTGATGGGCAGCCGCTATCCGGCCTGCGCGTCGGCTTCACCCAAGAAGGCGAGGGCGGCAAAGAGACGTTGTCGCGCGGGCAGACTAACAACGCCGGTCAATGGAGTTCCTGTGGGCTGACCCCGGGCAGTCGCGTCAAAGTCGGCGTGCAAGCACCGAATGGTCGCATTCTGCAAACCCGCACCGCCGTTCTCACGAGGGGCAGCAATTCGGTAAGCTTTCAAGTGCTGCGCCCGCGCCGCGACGGTTTACAGTCGGAGGAAGACGATTCGCGCCTGCCGCGCCGCAAGCCCGTCTTTCGCAAACCTTGAGCAACCCGTTGTCGGTTGCCCGTTGACAATTGTTGACCGTAAGCGTCAATCGAAATCGGCCTGTCAACGTTGTGGAATCGCGCGACCCTGAATGCCTGCTTGACCGCGATCCGCAACGAGCGTTGGACAACCGGCGAGCGGAGAGACTGGCTTCTGTCCTCTGTGATGTTGTGCTATCCTACTCACCCTGTTTATGAGCGAGACGCTGAAGAATGTAAACCCTCTGTGCCCGAACTGCGGGGATGCGGATAATGAGAGCGAGGCGATCTTTTGCCAAACCTGCGGCGCGAAACTCGGTTCGCACTTGATTGTGCCGCCGACGCTGCCGAACCATTCGCCGGAAGATAAGCTCATCGGCGGGCGTTTCAAAATTCATGCCTTGCTCTGGACAGCCCCGACCTACAGCGCCTATTCCGCTACGGCCATTGACGACCCCAAATCGAGTTTCACTCTCCTTGAACAAAGCGTTGGCCCTTACGACCCGTTCTTGCGACTTTCGCCACTGGCGGAAATTTCCGGCCAATCATTGGCGGGCGGCATTGACGGAGCGGATACCCTCATCAAACGTTTCGGCATCTTCAAACCGGTCGAACATGTGGTCGAAAGCGACGTGCGCTATATCGTATTTGAAGAGATTCTCGGACAAGCCATCGCCCATCTCGAACAAGTCAGCGAGAAAGAAGCCCGCGCCATCGGGTTGCAACTGTGTGATCTGGCTGAGCGCTTTCATCGGCAAGGTTGGGTGTACAACGGCTTCGAACCCTATGAAGTGGTGCTCGATTTGGAGAATCGCGTGCATTTGATCGGTTTTGATCGCACCCGAAAAATCGGCATGCCGGTGGCGGACGCGCCCATCTATCCGAGTCGCGGGTTCACCGCGCCGGAACTCTTTGAGAAGCGCACCATCTACGATCCGGCGATGGATGTTTATGCCATCGGCGCGTTGCTGCAATTTATGTTGACCGGCGAAAGCATCGGGCCGGGTGAAGATTTGAATCTCTATCCGGTGGCGACCGTCATTCCGAACTTCGAGCGCTTACTGAGTCGAGCGTTGGCCGAAGACCCGCACGAGCGCTTTCAACGCGTCGCAGACCTGCGCGAGGCCCTCTTGAACCTGAATCTCCCTGTGGTGTTGCAATCCGGCCATTTCACCGATGTCGGATTGGTGCGCGAACTCAACGAAGACAGCGTGTTGGCGTTCAACCTGACGCAGTACTTTGAATCGGTTCAGACGCAGATCGGACTCTATATCGTCTCCGATGGTATGGGCGGAGAGGCGGCGGGCGAAGTGGCCAGCCGCGTGACGGTGCGCGCGGTGGCCGAATACATGACCGAGAAACTGATTTCCGCTTCGCTCAAATCCACCCGCGAAGAACGCATCGCCGCGCCCACCCAAACCGGCGGCTTGCGACTGGCCGTCGCCGACGGCTACGAGATGGCGACGACGGAGATGTTGAAAGAGGCAGTGATGCATGCCAACCGCGAAGTTCTCGCCTATGCCAAGTCGCATCCCGAAGCGCGCGGTTTGGGCGCGACCGTGACGGTCGCACTGGTAGCCGGAGATGTGCTGACCATCGCCCATGTTGGCGATAGCCGCTGTTACAAATTATCGGGCGAACATCTGAAGCAACTCTCGGAAGACCATTCGTTGGTGCAGCGCATGATCAACACCGGCAACCTGTCACGCGCCGAAGCCCGCATCCACCCCTATCGCAATGTCATCTATCGCTCCATTGGCGCGGATGAAGAGATCGAAATTGACATCATCCGCCACAAGCTGACGAGCGGCGATGTGCTGACGCTATGCAGCGATGGCCTCAACGGCATGTTGAGCGACGATCAAATCCGCGACATCCTCATCGTCAACCCCGACCCCAACGCCGCCGCGAAAGAACTCGTCGTGGCCGCCAATGCCGCTGGTGGCGAAGACAACACCTCAGTCATCGTCGTGCGCGTCAATTAAACGCTTGATGTGAAATGGCAGAGACTACCCACCCACCAAATCAGCAAAGGAATAATCGCGCAACTTTGCGGCTGGCAATGCCCAATTCAATCAGCTTTGTCGTCGTTTATCCGGTGTCGCCAAAAACTCAGGCCACCGCATATCGCATCGGGCTCGTCGGCGGCTGGC
>CAYXVU010000008.1:0-52667 GCA_964468725.1 uncultured Clostridia bacterium | reverse complement strand
ACACTTCATTACGCTTGCGAGAGGAGAGACTTGATGACCAAACGCCTCGCTCTGTTGTTTACTTGCTTATTCGCTCTGACCGCTGCCGCGCAGGCCAAACGCGCGGTCACGCCGGATGATCTGTTTCGCATCAAAGATGTCGGCGGCGCGCAACTCTCGCCCGATGGCGCGATGATCGTCTTTACGATTGCGACGACTGACCGCGCCCGTAATCGCTCAACCTCTCACCTCTGGCTGGTTCCGACAAGCGGAGGCGCGCCCGTGCAATTGACGACTGGCGAAGGCGGCGACTCCACCCCCCGTTGGTCGCCGGATGGCCGGATGATTGCCTTTGCCTCCGGGCGCGGCGGCCAATCGGCGCTATGGGTGATCGAAGTCGCAACCCGCCGGATGCAGCAGCTTGCCGAATGGCCGCGCAGCAACTTCTTTCATTCGAAAGCGGGCGAGTCATTCTGCTGGTCGCCCGATAGCCGCCATCTCGCCTTCGTCGCCGCCGAAAAGCCCGCGACGCCAGAGGCTACAGACCCGCGCGTCATCACGCGCTTGCAATACAAATCGCGCACAGCGTTTTCCGACAACCTGCGCTCGCATATCTTCGTCGTCACGGTGGCCGAAGGTCAGATGCGTCAGTTGACGCGCGGCGAGACGGACGAGCATTCCATCAATTGGTCGCCGCGCGGCGATGAGATCGTCTTCTTGTCGAATCGAGAGGCCGACCCGGAGGCAAATTTTAACTATGACATCTTCACGATTGATCCAAGCAGCGGACGCGAACGCCGCTTGACCAGCACGCGCGGCGTCGAGTTTACGCCGGTATGGTCGCCCGACGGCAACTTCATCGCGTATGCGGCAACCAAACGCGCGCTGACGACGATTGACAGCGTCGCCGAAGATTCGCACATCTGGGTCATCAGTCGGGACGGCGGCGCAGGGCGCGAAGTGAGCGCGAGTTTCGACCGTCGCGCTTCTTCTCCTGCATGGTCTGCCGACAGCCGCACGATCTACGTCACGGCGGGCGACCGGGGCAAACCGTTGACCTATCCAGTGGGGCGCGACGGCGGACAGGTCAAACCTCTTTTTGATGATACCTGTCAGATTGGCTCGCTCAGCGTTGCGGCGGGTCGCTTCGCCTTCACGCGCAGCGATGAGACCGCGACGGCGGAGATTTGGGCGGCGACAGGCGACGGGCAGAAGCGGCAACTGACCGACATCAATCAAGACCTGATCGCTGAATGGCAACTGGTCAAGCCCGAAAATCTGCGCTTCAAAAGTTTCGATGGCGCGGAAATTGAAGGCTGGTTGATGCGCCCGCTCAACTTTCAGGAAGGCAAAACCTATCCGCTGATCTTGACCATTCACGGCGGGCCGCACGGCATGTACGGCTATGGCTTCAGCCATGCCAATCAAGTCTATGCGGCGGGCGGTTACGCGGTCTTGTATGTGAACCCGCGTGGGTCAAGTGGCTACGGGCAGAAATTTTCCGACGGCTGCATCAACAACTGGGGCGGCGGTGATTATCAAGACCTGATGAAAGGCGTAGACGCGGCGCTGGCGCGAAACCGCTGGATTGATGCCGGTCGTTTAGGGGTGATGGGCGGCAGCTACGGCGGCTTTATGACCAACTGGGTCATCACCCAGACGACGCGCTTCAAAGCGGCAGTGGCGAGCGCCAGCGTCAGCAACCTGATTAGCTTTTACGCAACTTCGCTCTATCAAGATTTGGTGCATGTCGAATTTAACGGCTTCCCGTGGGACAACTACGAACTGCTGTGGAAGTATTCGCCGATGCGCTACATCAAAAACGTCAAGACGCCGACGCTCTTCATTCACGGCGAATTGGACAACGACGTTCACATCACACAAGCCGAAGAGATGTTTATGGGACTGAGGCGGCGCGGCATCGAATCGGTCTTCGTGCGCTACCCGCGCGAAGGGCATGGACTGCGCGAACCTTTGCATCGCTTAGACCAATTCGAGCGCGTGCTCGGATGGTTCGACCGACTGCTAAAACCGAACGCTACCGAAGCCAATCAGTGACTCTGGCAGTCCGTAGCCGCCTCTTTACCGGGAGGCAAGGAGAAAGGCTTATTGCCATGCTGAAAATCGGTGATTCGGCTCCGCCGTTTGAACTGGCGCAACTCGGTGGCGAGCGGCAACGATTCGAAACGGGCAGGCCATCCCTGCTCATCTTCTTCGAAAGCGATTGCCCAACTTGCCATCTGACGCTTCCCTACCTCAATAAACTGGCGCTCTCTCTTGATGGCGCGGCGGTCAGTCTCATCGGTATCTCGCAAGACGACCCTCAACCGACGCGCGAACTGATTGAGCAACTCTCGATCAACTTCCCTATCGTGCTCGATCAAGACCTCTCAGTCTCGCGCCAATATGACCCGCAAGCCGTGCCGACGCTCTTTCTGATTGACGCCGATGGCAAGATCGCGCGCACCGAAATCGGCTTCGACAAAGAGGAACTCAACGCCATTGCCGCATCGCTTCTCGTTGCTGCCGGACGCCAAACCTTCACGCTTGCCGATGCCTACGATGGCGCGCCGATAATGAAGCCCGGTTGCACATCGCGCCATCTGGAAACGCCTGTCGAAGGCGAACTCGCGGCGACGCCCAATGTTTATGCCAAACGCGGGCATCGCGCATCGCGCATCGAACTCGGCGATAATGAAGACGCTTACGACTATATGATGCGCCTGCCGATGGCCGACCCGTTGCCGGTCATTCCGCCGACCATCGAGCGCGTCGAACGCATGCTGGCGGCGACGGCGCTTGCGCCTGATGAAGTCGTCGCCTATTTGGCTCCCAATTACGGCGCGGCGACGGTTGAAAAGATCGCCGCCAATGCTGTGATGGCCGGTTGCGCGCCAGCGATGATGAGCGTCTTGATAACGCTGGTGCAGGCGGCCAGCGATGAACGGTTCAACCTGCACGGCGCGCAGGCGACGACGCACTTTGCTGCGCCGCTCATCATCCTCAACGGCGAGGTGCGCCAGCGACTCGGTTTTGCAAGCGGCGGCAATGTGATGAGCAATGTCGCGCGCGCAAACTCGACTGTCGGGCGCGCCTTTCAACTTATCCTGACCAACATCGGTGGGGCGCGAGCGGGCGAGATTGATATGTCCACGCTTGGTAATCCCGGCAAATTTTCTTATTGCATCGCCGAAAACGAAGAAGAGAATCCCTGGTCACCGCTCAGTGTCGAAATGGGCTTTGCGCCCGGTCAAAGCACCGTGACTTTGTTTGCCGCCGAAGCGCCGCGCGGCGTCAGCGAACATTATGCGCGGGATGGCAAACAGATACTGAAAGCCCTAAGCCGCGCACTGGCGACGGCATGGACTTATCGCCAATGCGCCGGTATCGAAGCTCTCGTCGTGCTCTGCCCTGAACACGTCAAGACGTTGCAGGGCGACGGCTTCACCAAAGAGACGATACGCGAATGGCTGTTTGCCAATACCGGCATCCCCAAACGCGATTTCGAAAACGTCTATGCCGAAGGCGTGCCGCTGGTGTCGTTCTACAAAGAGGCGGTGATTGAGGGCGAGCCGTGCTATTTGAAATTTCCCGATCCGCAGATGCTCAAAATCATGGTCGCGGGCGGCACAGCGGGAAAGTTTTCAGCCGTCGTCAACAGTTGGGTCACCGGCCCGCGTGGCAGTCAAATGGTCACCTATCCGATCCGTTCCGAATCGTAATTCGCCCCCTTTGTCTTCGCCGGACAATCCCCTACAATGAGCGGCGAAGGAGTGAGGTCAATGTCACGAAATCGAATTACCTCGTTGGGCGACTCGGCGGCAATTCTATTGTCACAAGAGCTACTCGATCAGATGAGGCTGAAGATCGGCGACGAAATTGATCTGTCCGTAGTTGAAAGCGCGCTGATTGTGCGTCCTCTACCCGGCGTCGAGCAAACCAGCCGAATCGAGAGTGTGATAGAAGAGGTGTTCGACCGACGAAAGGGCGCTTATGAAGAGTTGGCGAAGGGAGTTGAATAAGAAGCAGTGTGCGGTTTCTGAGCAAACAGGAGGTTTTGGAAATCCAAGCACGACTAATCGAACGATTCGGCGGCTTGCCCGGATTGCGCGATGAAGGCGCGCTGGAGTCGGCATTAGCAGCAACTGAAAATCACGCTTACTATGAGCAGGCAGCCCTGCCCGTATGCGCGGCAACCTATGCCTATCATCTGGCTCAATCTCATGCCCCTTGATGGGAATAAACGCATAGCAGCAGCCGTTTCTGAAGTCTTTCTCCTACTCAACGAGGCGCAATTGAACGCCACGAACGAAGAGATCGTCACCTTGTTTCTGAGCATTGCAGCGAATGCCTTGGGGCGCGCGGATGTGGAGCGATTCTTCAACCAGAAGGTTGTGTGCAACGATTCAGGCGAGGCCGCCCCAAAATAGGTGGCTTGGCTGGTCAGGAGAAATTTATATGCCAACAATTTTGGTCAATCCGTTCGATGAAACGCAGCGCGATGCCAACACCCGCGCGCCACGACTCGACACGCTTGCCGGAAAGACTGTCGGCTTGCTCGATATCAGCAAGCCCGGCGGCAGCATCTTTCTGGATCGCCTCGAAACCTTGCTCAAAGAGCGCTATCAAGTCGCCGGGGTCGTGCGCGCCGTCAAACCGACCTTCACTAAACCGGCGCCCGCCGCCGTGATTGACGCATTGCTCGGCGCGCAGGTTGATGCGGTGGTCGAGGCGCTGGCCGACTGAGGGTCATGCACAACGTGCAGTTTGCACGATTCGACTCGATTGGAAACTTTGGGGATTCCGACTGTACCGGTCGCCACGCATGAATTTATGACTGCCGCACGCGCACAAGCCAGCCAACTCGGTCGCGCCGATCTCGATGCGCTCTACGTCGCGCATCCGATTCAAGATCAAACGCCGGAGCAAATCGCTGCGCGCGCCGATGTGGTGGTCAGTGAAATTGCGGCGCGCTTGCTCAGCCCCTAGCGGTTGCCATCATCAAGCGACTACTACGGCAGGTTGCTCGACCGCTCGCTTACCTACATGACGAAACGACAAAGCCTCTATGCCCTCCTTGCGCTCGTCTTCCTCGTTGCGGCGGCCTATCAAGGACGCTTCATACAACGCCGTATCGAGTACCTCGCGCGCCCGTCCGAGCAAGTGCAATTTCCGCTCGACACCCGATTTGCTAGTAATGAAATTACCGTCGTCGCCAGCGCCGCCGAGCAGGCAGGCATTCGCAAAGGCGACCGTTTGCTCGACGTCGAAGGTCAGCCTTACACCGGCAACGCGCGGCTGGCTGACATTCTGTTCGACAAAAGACCCGGCGACACGATTACCGTAACTGTCGAGCCGCCATCTGCTGATGGAGTGTCGCAGCCCCGCACTGTCACCGTCGAATTAGCGGCCATCAGCCCTGAACGCTACCCGGATGTTGCGTCGTGGGTCTTTGTCATCTTCTTGACCTTGCTGCTGCCGGTCTTCTGCATGGTCGCCGGTTTTTATGTTGCAGCCGTGCGGGTGTGGGATCGGTTGGCGTGGATTTTGCTCGCTTTAATGCTCTGCTTTTCGCAACTCGCGCTCGCTTTCGATGCCTTGGCATGGAAAGGGGCGTTGCGCGTCGCAGCGATTGTCTACGTATACTTTTGTTGGGGAACAACGCCGATCTGGATGTTGCTGTTCGGCATTCATTTTCCCGAGCGGTTGGCACTCGACCGCCGTCGGCCATGGTTGAAATGGTTGATCATCGCGCCACTCATGTTTTCGACCCTTACGAATATCATTCTACGCGTCGGCTCGGAATACGCTGTCGCTGCCATCGCGCCGCTGGCACAGGCGGTCAGGCCGTATGATGTAGTGTTTCGCATCATCGGTATGATGGCGTTCGGCGGTTTCTTTGCCTGCATCGGCTATAAACGAGGCACGACGAAATCGCCCGACGAACGTCGCCGCCTGAAGTTCATGCTCTATGGCGCGTACTTGAGCCTGACGCCCGCTTTTGTGATGGTCATCATTAGCCTGATTACCGGCAAGCCGCCCGCGCAAAGTCTGCCCGGATGGGCGGGACTGATCGCCCTCCTACTGCTCTGTCTGTTTCCCTTGACGTTGGCCTATGTCATCGTCGTGCAACGTGCGATGGACGTGCGCGTTGCGATCCGGCAAGGCGTGCAGTATGCCTTTGCGCGCAGCGGCGTACAGGCGTTGCGTTGGGTTTTGAGTGGCATCATTTTGCTATCCGGCTACTGGTTGCTGACCCGCCCGGATGCCAACTGGCTGGCAACGATCATCGTCATCGGTGTTGGCGTGGCGCTGCTCATCGTCCTCAGACGAGCCGGTGATCGCGTCGCCCATTGGGTAGACCGGCGATTCTTCCGCGAAGCGTATAATACCGAGCAAATCCTCAGCGAGCTGAGCGAAGAGGTTCGCTTGATGGTCGAAACCGACCCGCTGTTAGAAACCGTCGCGCGGCGCGTCTCCGAATCGTTGCATGTGCCGCGCGTGACGGTGATGCTGGAAGAGAATGGCGACTATCGTCCAGCTTATGCGCTCGGTTACGAATCCCGCCCGCCCGTAAGCTTTGCGGCGGACGCAGCGACGGTTGCGCGCTTGAAAAGAGAGAGCGAGCCGTTGCGCGTCTATTTCGACGACCCCGAATCGTGGGTCTACAAACAACCGGAGATCGAAGCAGAACGCGAAGCGTTGAAGCATCTCGACTCGCAACTCTTACTGCCGCTGGCAGTCAAAGACAGACTGCCGGGCTTCATTAGCCTGAGCCCGAAACGCTCCGAAGAGCCCTATTCGCACTCCGACCTGCGCTTGTTGCAATCGGTTGCGGCGCAGACCGGGCTGGCGCTGGAAAACTCGCATTTGACTGAACGGGTCGCCGCCGAAGCCGCCCTGCGCGAGCGATTGAACCGCGAAGTCGAAATTGCCCGCGAAGTACAAGAGCGCTTGTTTCCCCAAAAGCTGCCGACGATTTCGGGGTTGGATTACAGCGGCGCGTGCCGTCCGGCGCTCGGCGTGGGGGGCGATTACTACGACTTTCTCTTGTTGCCCAATGATCGTTTCGGCATCGCCATCGGCGATGTCAGCGGCAAAGGCATTGCGGCAGCTTTGTTGATGGCCAGCCTGCAAGCCTCGCTGCGCGGACAAGCGATTCAAGGTCAAGAGAACCTCGCGCAGTTGATGGGCAATGTCAATCGTCTGGTCTATGATGCCTCGGCAGAGAATCGCTATGCGACATTTTTCTATGCCGAATACAAGGCACAGACGCACGAGTTGACCTATGTCAATGCGGGACACAATGCGCCAATAATCTTGCGCCGCGCGGAAGGCGAGTGGCAAATCATCCGGCTCGAAGTCGGCGGCGCAGTGGTCGGCTTGTTGCCGAGGTTTCCCTACCAGCAAGAGACTGTGAAGTTGGAGCGCGGCGATGTGTTGATCGGGTTTACCGATGGCATCAGCGAAGCGATGAACCCCGAAGATGAAGAGTGGGGCGAAGAGCAGTTGATCGCAGCGCTCAAGACCTGCAACGGCCTGAGCGCCTCCGAGACGATTGCACGACTGGTCAGCGCCGCTGACGCTTTCGCAGCCGGAGCCAAACAACATGACGATATGACCATCGTCATCGTGCGCGTCGTTTGATGGCGGATTGGGCTGTCCGCGAATCACGCCAATCAACATCAATCGCCAACCATCCTGAGCACGCTTTTGAGCGTGAGCCTTCCAAAAGATTTCTGCCCGTCATATTCCTATGACCCTTTCTGCGGGAAAAGTCTCAGTCGGCAAGTTTCCATTTGGCGTTGCAACTCGGCTTCGTCAATCGTGTTGAGTTCGCCGCCATCGTAGAGCACCTCTCCGGCTACCATAGTCAGTCGCACATCCGCCGATGCGGCGCTAAAGATGATCGCCGATTCCACATCGTTGACCGGCAGGTTGTGAAAGCCCGACAGATCAAGCGCGATCAAATCCGCCTGCTTGCCTGCTTCCAGCGAACCAATGCGGTCATCCAGTCGCAAGGCTTGCGCGCCTCCGAGCGTCAGCAGGCGAATCAAATCGGTCGCCGTCGGTGTAGCGAACTCTTTCGCCATTGCGCGATGCAACAAGGCGCAAAATCGCGCTTCTTCCAACAAGTCACAGCGGTTGTTCGAAGCGACGCTATCGCTGCCCATTCCGACCGCCACACCGGCTGCCAGCAGTTGCGTAAGCGGGGCGATGCCATGACCGAGTTTGGCATTCGATTTCGGACAGTGCACAATGCGTGCGCGCTGTTTGGCAAGCAGAGCTATCTCTGTATCGGTAGCGCGCACACAATGAATCAGCAACGGCTCGGCTGCGAGCACGCCGAGTCGGTCGAAATAGTTGATCGTCGTCACGCCCGGCGTTTGCCAATCGAGGCCGCGGTGGCGAAACCGCTCGGCAAAATCGCCTTCGCCCGCCAGCATCAACTGCTGCTCGGCTTCCGACTCTGCTGTGTGAATGCAGAGATCGAGCGATTCGGTTGTCGCATACTTGGCGACTTGGCGAAACAATTCGCCCGCCACCGTATACGGCGCGTGCGGCGAGACTCCGACCTTGACGCGTTCGGTTTCGCGCTCGCGCATCCCTTCAACTTTTGCCTGTAACTCCGCCAGTTGCGATGCGGCATCATCAGGATTCGGCCCGAAGACTTCGCGGTAAGCAATGCCGCGAAGCCCGCTCTTTCTCAGGGCATCGAAGGGTGCGTCGGTGTCTCCGGTATCGGCTATTGTGGTGATGCCCGCGCGAATCGCTTCGGCAGCGCCGAGCAAAGCGGATGCTTGTAAATCCGCCTCCGTCAATCGTTCGATGCGTGTGCGGGTGAGCGTCGTAATCCACTCCAGGAAAGGCAAGCCTTCCAAAAAGCCTCGCATCACGGTCAATTCCAGATGGCAATGGGCGTTGACCAGTCCCGGCAAGATCGCCGCCTGCTCCAACGAATGGCATTCGATGCCGAAGAGTTCTGGATGCGTTTCGGCTTCGCTGCGCGAGCCGACGAAAACGATTTTGTCGCCATCAATCGCTACCGCAGCATCCCGAATCGGCGGCGAGGCGACCGGCAATACCCAGTCCGCTGTGTAGATTCGTTTCGACATGGTTTGGAAGAATACAAAAGTCAGAGGCTGCTGAGAAGGGTCGCGCAGCAGAAGGCGGGAAAAGAGGAAGGGATTCAGGGAATTCAGGGAATTCGAGGAATTCAGAATAAATCGGGAAGCGGCGCGAGGCGTACTCGCCGAGCCGCATCATTTCCCCTTCTGAATTCTTGAATGCTGAATTCCTGAATTCCTCCGCTGAAGGGGTGATGGGGTAACGAAGAGCGCTGACGTGCGGCGACCTTCTCACCTTCGACCGTTAAACCTTCAACCCTTGATTACCATAAATAGGCAATGCGCTCGCTCAGTACGCGGCCAGCGCTTTCGCGCCGCAAGCGCATCTCGCGGAAAGCCGAAGCGGCGATAAAGCTCGATAAATTGTCGCTGAAGAATTTCACCTCAGCCTGACTCTCTTCGTCCGGGTTGGGGGCAACGGTCACGCCGCTTTTGCCATCGAGCGTCTTCATCAACTTGTCAAAGACGGGCTTGGCATTGGCCACCCGCACGAGCGCAAAATACTGGGTGCTGCCCTCAACGCGCGGCGTCGGGGTGGTGGCGCTTGCCGCCTGCAATACCGCGCGCACGAATTCGCGACTTGAAGAGAGCACCAGATACTTGCCCGACACTGCATAAGCTGCGCCCTGTTCGAGCAGCGATTGCGCCACGAAGCGCACGCCCGCGTCATCTTGCCATTGCAAGCCCGGATCAATGCCCGCGACGATGAAGCGCGCCCGCATCTCCTCCATGACCGCGCGCTCGAAGGCGGCGTGATCCGGTAGCGCCGATTTCATCTCGATGACCAGAGCGCGCTCGAAGCGCACGAAGGGTCTGCCCGCTTCCGTTCTTGATCTGACCAGTTCGGCATATCCAATCGGTGATGCCCCGGCAATCGCTGCCGAAAAACTCTTTTCGAAAGAGGCAGCGGCTTCCCTCTTCTCCTTCTCTCCGGCTTCCTTTCGCGCGGCTGCCGCCGTTGCCTTGCCAACGGCCTGTTCGTCATCCACGTCGGAGTCGAAGCGCCCGTCGAGGTGACGATAGCGTTCGCGCGGCGTGCTCTCTTCATTGGCATCGAAATCTGCATAATCCGCGTTGCCGTCGTTGGTCAGGCTCGCTTCCGCAGGCAGCTTGCCAAAGAAGGCTTGCGCCACACGCTGGCCGAGCTCTTGATGGTTGGTGCCGAGAGCGCGCAATTCGATTAGTTGCGCGTCGCTTGTCGTCATCTTCATCAGCCCATTCGCTTGTTCGGCGCTCAAGGCGGCATCGTTTGCTGACTCTTTCATGACAAACCAGCGGCGTTCGCTCATCCCCTGCGGCGTGAAGCGCAAATCCAGTATGCCGCTTTCGATCTTTGCCAATTCCGCGTGCGTGCCCTTATGAATCCAGTAGCTCTTGAAGTGGCGGCTGGCATTGAGGCGCGTCTGATCGAGCCACATAGTCAAATCCGTCGTGCCGAAGCCTTCGGCTTTTTCGACCGTCGCCGTCACCTCTGCCAGCAAGCTATCCGCGCCGCTTTGTCGGCTGTTGGCAAGCGCGCGCAACATCAAGCCTTCCGTCGTGGTAACGATCATCTTGCCATTGGCATAGGCGAAACAGAACTGTTGTTTCAAATTGCCGTTGTCGGTTGTGACTTCGCGCAGGTAGTAGGGGCTGCCCTCCGCCGAACGCTCCTGAAACTGCGGCATCTGTTTGAAGAGCAGGGTCGCAATCGCGCGCTCGCGTGCGACTTCAGTGACGAAGACCAATTCGAGATTGCCGATGTCATAGAGTGCGACTGCCGACGTGCCGCCCGCCAGTTCCGCCAGCCGGTCTTCATCCAGCCCGACGCCGATGGCCGTCTCCATATCCTGCCGACGCGATTGCAGTTTCAAATAGATGCGCGACTCCGTGAACTCTTTGAAACTGGCGCTGTCATAAAACTTCTGCCGCACGCCGGAAGCCAGCCAAGTCTTCATGAGCGCCGACAGATCGCGGGCTTGCAAGTAGAGCATTGCCGAACGCGGCATCACGCTCGCCAGCTTGAGTTGCTCGGCGAGCGGTCGCGCCGCTTGTCCGTCCGACCGATACGACAACATGGCTACTGCAATCACCATCAACAGAATCGCTTTTGCTCTCATATCCTCATCTCCAATTTCCCTATTCCCACTCCCGAAAATCCGTCTGTGCATCGCCCTAACGGATGCCAATCAAAGCGCACACGCTGCGCCCTTTTATCAGATCAATAGCCGATCACTTGCGCCGTGTAGATGCTCGGCGTGGCGTTGGCGCGATTGATCCGAGTCAAGGCAGCCGTCTGCAACTGTTTGGCGCGTTGCGCGGTCAGCAGATCGGTAACGATCTTTTCGATGCTCGCTCGCTCTTCCGCACGGGCGGCGGCAGCGGCGCGCTGCCGCTCGATAGCTAAAGCGCGATCATATTCACCAAGCCGCGCCAACGACTGTGCGACGAGGCCGGACAATTCGCTCTGCGCCGTGACGGCTGCGGCCTCGTTGAGTTCGGCAAGCGTTTTGAGTCCGGTTCCTGCGCCGCGCCCCGTATCAAGCGTCGGCTCGAATGCCACTGCGTCAGAGGAAGCGCGATTGTCTTCGCCATCATCGTTACTCGCCGCAGGAATCAATGAAACCTGCCCTTCGCCATCGCCTTCGGCCAGTCGTATGGCAGCCAGATCACGGCCGGTGCGCTGGTAGAGGCGAATCAACTGCAAACGCGGAGCCGCTGCACGAAAGGCGAGTTGACCGGTCAACTCGCCATCGGCATCTGCGTGCAGGGCTTGCTCAAAGTAGCCGATGGCTTCCGCCTCGCGGCCTGCGCCCGCAGCGAGTGTGCCAAGTTTCATCTGCGCTACTGCCGCGAGCGGGCCGCTGGTGATGCGCGTCAGATGGCTGCGCGCCTCATCGGCGCTACCTGTGGCTTCGGCAATCGCCGCCAGCGCCAACAACGCGCCCGCTTCGCCCGCTGCGGCGCGCGCGCTGAGCGCCGCTGCTGCGCGTCCCGCCAGTCCGCGTTCCGAACGCACGACTTCGCCGATCACTTCGGCAGCTTGAGCGCGCAAGCGATTAGCGGTCGAACGTTCTCCGACCAACGCCGCGAGGCGGTCAATCGCTTCTCCTTTGCGACCGGCAGCGGCCATCGCGCGTGCCAGCTCCAGCTTATTGACCGCATCATCGGGATTGGCTTGGGCGATGCGTGAGCGAAAGTCAACCGCCTCGCTGTAGCGGGCAATGCGGGCAGCCGTTTCGGCGGCCAGTTGTAGAGCTTTGGCGTTGTCGGTTGAGCGTTCGACCATCAGTTTCAAGAGTCGCCCCGCCTCGTCTCCTCTACTACGTCGGGCTTCGATCTCGGCCAGCCCTGCCAGACTCGCATCATCCGAATAACGCGAGCGCGTGATAGCGCGATAGGCATCGTAAAGCAGCGCGTCGGCCTCCGTCTCTTTGCCTTCGTTGACGAGCAGAGCATAGGCTTTCAAACACTTATCGTGAAACGCGCCGCTCGTGTCTTGGTCAAGCCCGCAATAACGCCGCAATTCAGCTACACCCTTCGCCGCATCGCCGCCGCGCAATTCGATCAGCGCCATAGCCAGCGGCAGCCATTCGTAATAGCGCGCAGCGTATTCACGATCACTTTCGTCGAGCGCCTGCCAGCGGTCGGCTTCCTCCTGTTCGATGGTCAGCGCCAAGACGCGGGCTTCAGCGAAGGAGCGATTGCGAATCAGGTAATCGAGCAGTTTGCGCCGAAATTGGTCGAGCTCTTGTGCCGGATAGACTTGGCGCGAGCCGTTCCAATATCCGTCTTCATAATCCGATGTGCCAAAGACTGCCGCCGCCATATCGGCGAGGCGATCATGCAGGGTGCGATAGACCGACGCAAGCTGATTGTCAGGAATCAAGCGTTCATCAATCAGCATCTCGCCAATCTCCAAATCGCCCGGTGTGCTATTGACAATGTTCTTCAGCGTCGTCGCCGCAGGGTTTGCTGCGCGGGCTTCGCTAGCGCCGCGACGGGCGATTTCGCGCACCAGCGGTTTGATGGCATCAGCGCGTTCGCTTGCCTCTTCGCCGCCGCGCAGTCGGCGATTGAGATAAGCGACGAGGAAGTTTTCAAGCTGCGGCAAAGCGTCAACGAAGAGGCCATTGTCGCCCATCACTTTCAAATAGGCTTCGGCCTCAGCGACGCTGACGCGCCCGCTAATCAGGCCATTCCAGGCTTCCACAGCGCCGCGTCGGTCGCCGCGTTGCAAAGCGATCAACCCGCGCATCAGCTTGATCTCTTTCGCCGACGGCGCAAGCTCTGCGGCCAGATTGGTATGGTCGGTCGCTTTCGCCGCGTCTTTGTGATCGAGGTAAAACGCCGCCAGTTCCAGTTGCGCCGCTGCGCTCGAAGCACTGCCTTCGAGTTCGGCGGGTACAAAGCGACGGCTCTCCGCCGCGCGCGACGGTGTCAGGCTCAACCAGTAACCGTAATTGCGCGCCGCGACGAACCAATCATCGCCCAGCAGCGATTGCGTGCTGTCCACCTTGCGACCGAGCATCGCGCCGATGGGGTGCAGGTCGAGCGCGGCCTTGAAAAAGGTTTCGTATTCGGCCGACGGGTCGCGGGTAAAGAGGCCGACTTCGCCGCTGCGCGAAGCCGTCCAAGCAGCCGTTTGCCCGGCGTTCGTGATGGCTTTGCGCGCCGTCGCTTTTTCGCCTTTATCCATTAAAAAGTTGATGAGTTGTAATTGATAGGGGCTTGTTTTGGCGGCCAACCGATCCAGCTCAGCCCTATCGCCCGCTTCCCAAATCAATGCCAGATAGCGTGCCACCCAATCGCTGTTGGCTTCCAACAGTGCGCCGCTGGCGCTGGCATACGCGGCGCGCAACCATTCGACCTCTTTGGCGCGATCCCCCGCCAGCCGGTATTGATTGGCGATCTGATTGTGGTAATCGAAGCGATCTTTGATGGGGTCGGCGGCATACTGCTTCGCCAAGACCTCGGCGGCGCGCAGGTAGGCAGCGCGGCGATTGTAGAAGGATGCGAGGGCGCGCAGTTCGTTATAGCATACGGTCTCTTCGGGGCGGGTGCGCGCTTTGAAAGCCGCATCTTTGATCTGCCCGTAAAGCTGCTCTTCCACATCCGCAAGCCCTGCGCCATGCGCGATGCCGAGGTAACGTTGCATCTCCTCTTTCTCGCCATAGGTGGTCAGTTTCGCGGCGGCCACCTTGATGGTGTTGGCCAGCGCAGCCGTATCATTGGCAGTTGCGTAATCGGCGACCCCGCGCCCGAAATCGGTGCGCATCGCATCGGTCAGCGTCGAAACGATGGTGCGCGCGCGATAGCCGTCCGTGTCTTGCGAATTCGCGGCGATGGCATTGTATTGACTGCGCAGCCGTTCGAGTTTTTGATAGGCCTGCACAGGGGTTTCGACGCGCATCAAAGCGCGCACATAGAGGTTGATATGTTCGGTGCTGATGTAAACCTCTTTCAAAAACTTCGGCAGTTCGGCGAATGAGGTTTCATAGACGCGCACGGCTTCCGCATAAATGCCCCAATCGCTCAGTTGTTTGGCCATCTGCATGACCTCGTCCGGGCGCGCCTCTTTGCGCGCCGCGAGCGCTTGTCTGAGAGTCGCTACGGCCTCGTCGCGTTTGCCTTGTTGAAGCTGAAGGCGGGCGACTTCGGTCAGCCATATGGGGTCGCGGCCTGCCAACGACCAACCATCGCGCAGAATTTTGATGGCTTCATCGAAGAGCTGTTGCCGCGCCAGCGTCGAAGCCAGCGAGAAGCGCAAATCGGCCATCTGCGGTTCGTTGGCAACGGCTCTGCGATACTGCTCAGTCGCGCCCGGCAGATTGCCGCGCCGTTCGTAGAGCCGTGCCAATACCAGTTGCCAACGGTAATTTTTGAACGATTCGCGGCTCAGTTTTTCATAATAGGCCATCAGCCGCTCAACCAGATTATGTTGTTCGGCGTAGGTGATAGCGGTCGTCAACCGGTCGGCATCTTCAGGGTAGGTGTTGATGATTTCAATGTGTTGGTCAATTGCCTCCTGATGCTTGCCGAGCGCATCGAGCGTGTCAATCATGCCGCTGCGTAGGGCAACAATGCGGGCGCGCGCGTCGTCGCCCGTCAATCCCGACTCGCGCACATCTTTGAAGGCCGCTTGGTAGAGTTCCGCCAGGTCATTCAGTTTGTTTTCTGCGCCGAGTGTGGCGGCCAATTCGCCGAAGACCTCCGCGTCGTCGCGGTGTTCGGCATAAAAACTGCGCAGCGTCGCTTCGGCATCGGCGAGTCTTCCGGCATCGGATTGGCGACGCGCCAACTGTAAGGTCAGGCTGCGACGATTGGAGCCGCGCGCCTTTTCCAGCGTCCGCCTATACAGATCAAGCGAGCGGTCAGTCAGCCCCGCACGCCAATAAAACTTAGCCGACTCTTCGACGATGCCGACGTTGGTCGGATGGTCGGCGACCAATCTGTCAATCACGCTCATCGCCGCGTCAACCTGATTGTGGCGTTCCATGAAGGCCGCAAGCTGCAAGTTGTACATCATGGCTTCGCGCTCGTCGCGCGCCACTGTGGCCAGGCGTGCAATCACGCGCTGCTCGTCTTCGGGTCGCAAGATGGCGCGAAACAGATCACGCACCGATTCGAGGAATTCGACATTGACGGAGCGTTCGACCTCGCTGCGAATGAGAGCGAGCGCTTCGGCTTGCTGTTCGCGTTCGCTTTGATAAGTCGCAAACCCGAGAACCAGTTGCCAGTCGTTCGGCGCGGCAGTGTGAGCGCGATTGTAGGCTTGCGCGATCTTGTCGGCCACGCCTTGTCGTCGCGCCAGTTGTGCCAGCCGTTCGGCGACCGTGTCGCGCCCTTCGCCGGGTTCGTTGAGTACTTTGACATATTCGGCAACGGCTGCATCAATGTCGCCTTTGCCTTCATAGACCGCGCCCATGCGATAGGCATAGAGCGTTTGGTCGCCGGTCGCATCGCGCAGTTGTTTGAAGACGGCGAGCGCCTGATCGTATTGATAGTAATCCCAATAGACGGTGGCGACTTCGAGATAGGTTTCGCGCTCGCCGGGTTCGCTGCTGATGAGTTTATTCCATTCATCACCGGCGCGTTTGAAATCGCCCAGTTCGGCATAGACTTCACCGGCTTTGATGCGGTAATCGTGTTTGGCCGGGTAGCGGTCAGCCATTGCAGAATTGGCGCGCGCTGCTTCGTCATAGAGTTTGTCAGAGAGGTGTCCGAACGACCGCGCCAAATCCGAAAGTCGGTCGGCATATTGCGCTTCGCCAGGGTAAAGGGCGACGAGTTGGCGGTAGGCATCCAACGCTTCATCGTGATGCGACAACCAGGCAGCGGCATCGGCTTTAAAAATTTTGTAGGTCGTCAGCGCCGCAGCGTTGTTGCCTTGCGCTTCGAGGTTGGCAACCTGCGGCTCTAAGGTTGACGGTTGCCCTTGCCCTTTGGCGCGCGCATAGCGGTCGCGCAGTTGTTGTCGCTGCGAGAGCCATGCCAAGTAGGATTCGCGGATTGAGCGGTCGGCGAAATAGTATTGGGTGGCCAGTCTCTCCCACTCCGCGCGGTTCGTGCGCTTCTCTAAGATGGTCAGCATGCCGCGCACAAAGAAGGTGTTGCGCGGGAAGCGCGTGTGCGCATAGCTATAAAGACCGAAGGCGAGGTTCTCATCCCAGTTAAGTTGGTCGCCGGTCGCCGCCGGACCGTACCCGGCAAAGCGCAACAGATATTCGCTGACCTCCTCTTCGTCAAAGATGCCGATCAACTGCCGCGAGTAGGCGGCCAATTCGCGCCCGCGTTTCTGCCGCACGTACCAACGCCCCAGGCGGTGATACCAGGTGTTGGAATCGAATTGCCGAATCGCCACGTTGTAGGCTTTCAACTGCTCATTGACCAATTCGGTTTGGCCGAGCCATTGCAGGAAGCGTTCATACAAGCCCTCTTCGCGGGGATATTTTTTAATCTCGTTCCAGAAGAAGGTTACGGTTTCGGTCTTCTTATTCTCAGCCGCCAGCGACGAGACATAGCGTTCGAGCACGCTGCTGTAGGTCGCGCTGGGTTGCGATGGGGTTCTCCCATAAGGCGAATCGCTATCGGAATCGTAATCCTCTTCGCTGGCCGAATCGTCGTTGCCTTCGGTCGGATCGTAGGTGTCGCTATAGGCTTCGATGTTGTAGCGTATGCGGTCTACCAATTGATCGAATTGCGGCGAGATGCCATACGTCCAGCGTTTCGCCGAGGCCGGAACCAGTGGCGTTCCGCGTGTGCGCGTGCGCGCCATACGGTCTAACAGAGCTTGTAGGGCGGCGCGTTCGTTGCCTCGCTGTTTGAGCGCAACATAGGAGTCGGCAAGCCGCAAGGTAATCTCGGCATAGGTCGGAGAGTTCGGGAATTTCTGTTGGAACTCGCGTCCGGCTTCGATGGCCAGTTGATGTTCGCCGAGCGCGGCAAAGAGGTTGACGACGCCGAGATACATATCGGACAGATAGGGCGACGCGGCATATTCTTGCTTGAATGAAGTGAAGAGGCGATAGGCGAAGGCGCGATTGAAAAAGCTGGCAGCCGCGCGCTCTTGCGTGGCGAATTCGTAAGCCGGATTTTCATCCGACAGAATCAGCGACAACACGCCATTTAAGAAGCCGGGGCTTTGATCAATTTCGGCGACATCTTTGTAAAAGGACAAATCACCTGCCGCGACGCGCGTCGGTGTGCCCGCCGCATCCATCATCACGTTGAAGAGGCGATGCAATGCCTTTTCGCGTTGCGGGCTGGCGGCTTGCAACCCGCCTGCCAAGTGGAGCGTGTAGAGGTAACGCGATGCCTGATCGTAATGGCCGATGGAGGCAAACATCGTGGCGACAGTCTCCAGTTCGCTGGTTGACCAAGCGTTGCCTTGATTGCGCGCGCTTCTGCGAGCTTCGAGCTCCGTCAACTCGCGCGCCGCTTGCGCGTAGTTGCCTTCGTACGCATAGACGTTGAACATGCGGGCAACGGTTTGCAGATCGGTTACCCCTGCGCCCATGCGCTCTTGCAGAGCGCGGCGCACGGTGCGATAGCGCCCGAAGCGGCGCAACAGGTGGTAATAATCGGCGGCGACGATGCGCGGCCAAGTCGGGTCGAAAGCGGTCGAGTAGACCTCTTCGGCAGCGCGACGGTCGCCCAAGTTTTCGAGAATCTCGGCGCGCGTCTTCAAAAAGTAAGGGAGTTCCGCAGGGAACTTCGGCTGATTGGTCAGCAGCGTGGTCAGCGCGTCGCGGTCTTTCTTCGCCAGCCGCAGTTCTTCCACATAATCTTTGATGGGCTGCACGTTCGAAGGGTCTGCGGCAACCAGTTCGGCGAAGAAGTCTTCAGGTTTGAACTCTCTGAGCGAGCGCGAACGCACGAGGGCAGCCGCTTGTTTATACAGCGGTGCGCGTTGACTGGCGGGCAAGGCGCGCGCCAGTTCCTGTAGGGTTCTGACTTCGTCGGCATAGCGGGCGCGGTTGTGGTAAAAGGCAGCGAGGCGACGCAAGGAATCGAGCGAACGACCGCGCAGATTGGCGTATTCGACGATCTCGCTTGCGGCCTTTTCGAAGTTGCCGAGCCGTTCGGAGAGTCGCGCCGAATGCAGGCGCAGGCGCGCATCTTTCGGGTATTCGGCGATGAGCGTCGTCAGTCGCGTGAGCGCGTCGTTGTAGGGTCGCATCACCGATGCCTGCGTGCCGAAGAACTCTTCGTCAGTGTAGAGCGTCTCATCCACGCGAGCTTGCGGCGCGCGATTGGGGTCGGCAGCCCGAAGCGGCGCAGTCGCCGTGTTGGCGTTGCGTTGTGCGGCGGGCGGGCGGCGATTGGCATTCGATTGCGCCGTCGAACTCTTCTGCGCCGCAGGCTTCGCCGCTTGCTTCGCACGTTGCGCAGCGATAAAGGTCGCCGCCGCCACCGAGGCAAACGCCAGCACGATGATTAGAGATGAGTACATTCGTTTGCTCATATCAACCTATCTTTCTACAGTTATTTTCAGTCACTGCATCCTAACAACCGCGCCTCCGGCGCGAACCACTAACTTGCTAAGCCAATTCTCTGCGAGGGCGTTATCGCCCTCTTCACCGCCACGGGTTTCAATACCCGATCACTTCGATGGTCAACTCCGTCACGCTCAGGTTGTGAGCGAAGTCTTCCGCCGTGATTTGAATGGTGTAGGTTCCCGAGGGCAACCCTTCGGGGATGCGCAGATGGCCGATGCTGGCTTTCGCCTTTGCATCCCACACCACCGGCACGGGCTGCGCGCCGAAGATGCGCGCCGCAATACGCCGCGTGTCGCTGTCGGCGCGCACGGTGATGAGTAAGTCTTCACCGGCACGCGCTACCGTCTGTTGGACGGCGGGTTGCAAACGCGGCGGGCGGCTGTCAATGACGAAGCTCTTCTCTTCCTGATAAGCGCGCCCCATGCGGTCAATCAAGATCAAGCGGCATTTGTAGACGCCGTCGCTCATCTCGCGCGGCGCGATGAAACGCGTCTCCCATACGCCCTCGTCCTTCAGATAAACCAATCGCTTCGTCAATCCGAATGGAAAGATCGCCGTGACTTCGGTGATCGTCTCGTCGGCGCGCACCTTCAACACCGGGTCGCCCGGTCGAATCACGCGCGGGCGCAGCAACGAACGCGGCGCGGCAAGAAAGGAGGTGTAGGGCGTGACGAATTTGTACTTCTTCGAGAGCGCGATGATTTCATCTATCGCCGCTTTGGTCTCGCCGTTCAAGGCGATGTCGCGCAGCAACGCATCAACGCGCGCGCGTCCCCACATACGCGGCAGGTGCGCGTGGGTATCATCGCGCTCCGGCAACTCCACTGGTTCGGAGAGTCGCACGGCTTTGCCCGATGCGTTGCCGCTCAAGGTCAGCGCCGCCGACCCGGGGCGGCGATAGCGCCCGACAAATCCGAGCCGCGTGCCGTCGTAGGCAGTGACCTCATAATCGGGATAGACGTGATAGAAATTCGCCGCGTCAGGGTTCGCCAACTTTAAGGAGTCAATTGGATTGCGCCCGATTTTGCTAACAAAGGACTTCAGCTTAAAGGTCAAATCATCGGTCTCGCGCGACCAGTCGAAGTAGCCGCGCGATGCGCGCGCCAGTTCGCCCAACAATCGCAGGTTGGTGTCCGAGCCGATTCCGAACACGTAGAGTCGCGCGTGCGCTTCGGCATCGTTGGTCTTTTGAAAGCGTTCAACGATGGCGCGCGTGCGCGTCGTCGTCAGATTCGCGTTGCCATCGGTAATCATCACGATGGAGCGATCTTTTTTCGAGGGTAGGTCTTTGGCAAGCTTGACAGCGCGTTCGAGCGCTGCGCCCAAATCGGTTCCGCCCATCAAGTAGCCGGACTTGATGAAGCTGAGAGCGCGTTCGATCTCGGCGGGCTGCGCGTCGGCAGCTTTGTTGGCGAAGCTGGCAAGGTCTTCGTTAAAGAGCACGAGGTTGAACGAATCTTGCGGTGTCAGGGAGCGCAACAGACTTTCGACGGCTTCATAGGCGCGGTCGAGTTTTTCCCATTGCATCGAGAGCGAGGTGTCAAGCATTACCAGCACTGATCGTGGCGGCGGGGCTTCGACGATGCCGGGAGCGCGGCCTGCTTCATTAAACAAGGCCGCCGCTTCGAAGTATCCGTCCGGCTCGCGTTCGGCCAGTCGCGGGTCGCGCAGGTCGTTGGCCGTGATGCGTTCGGGCGCGCGATAGGCGAGAAACTCGAAGGCCGTGCGCGGCGCGTTTAGGCCATAGCTGAAGGCGAAATCTTCGGTCAGGTCGAGGTTCGAAGCTTCGAAGCTGGCCGATTTGTATTCCGGTTTGTTCTCGATGAAGTTGGGTTTAAAGAGTTGACCGACGAAGGCGAGATCGGTCATGGGAAACTTGCTCAACATCTGCAACCGAATCTCAAGGTGGCCGACGCGCTGCGTGCCATACTGACTCGGTTTGAAGGGGAACGAAAAATAGGATTCGAGGTTATCCACGCGCAGCAATTCCGTGTATTCCAACTCCAAACGCTTGGTGCCGTAAGCCGGGATGGGCGTCACTTCGACGGTGAAAGCGGTTGCCGTTTCGTCTTCGTCCTCCTGTTGCAACAGGCCGGGGTCAATTGATTGCAAGGCGAGATCGCGGTAGATCTCTTCGGCGCGGCGTTTCTCTAAAATCACCCCGGGGATTCGCACATCGCCATCCCACACGGCGAAATCGGAGATCGCCGCCGTCGTCGGAATCAGAAAGATGTATTTGCCTTCCTGCACTCGCCCCGTGCGGTTGCCGAAAATCTGCACAACGCGCACGCGAGCATACTGATTATCAATGGTGACGTTGACCGCCATCTCATCAAGCGCGAGCACCGAAGCATCCGGCTTTTCGGTATCGCCGGGCATCAATACGCCCGACTGCGCCTGCGCGATGAGAGGAAGGAAGAAGAGCGCAACTGCCAGCCCGGCAGTTCGCCCGATAAAGCGAGCGTAGCGGCTACAAGTGCATGTCATAAGTCACCAGTTTGCGGTTATCGGTTTGTTCCTTTGAGCAAAGCCATCGGCTTGCTCAGTTCATTCGTACTGCGAAAATCTTCGCCCTGTTCGACGCCGATCAACTAGAATGCCCGAGGCCTTTTTTCAGTCCGGTCTGCATCCAGCCAACAGCAAGCAATACCATCATCTTCAGACCATCTGACAAACCCGTCTCTATGCCGATACAAACCGGCAAGGCGCGTTGCCGAAACAATAGCCTTAACTATTCCATCACACGCTTCTCAATTCTCAGTAAACCATTGAGTGTGCCGACGTAGACGAAGTGATCGTCGCTCGTTATCGCTGTGACGTTAGGTGATGGGAGACCCGCGCTGATGCGCGACCACCTACGGGCGCGCGTATTATATACCAAAAGCCCGCGATCGGTAGTCCCAACATACAATTGCTCGCCATCTTTGTGCATAGCGTTTTGATTCACTTCGAAAGCGCCCAGTTGATCGGCGAAGTTGAGCCATTCGCCGGTAGCCAGCAACGCGTCAACGCCGCCTCCGTTAGTGCCAATGTAGAGCGTGCCCTCGTCTTCCGCCAGCGCCGTCACCCAATCGTGTGAAAGCTTCGAGTTCGAAGTCTTGTAGGCATGTACGACGCGCAACCCGTCCATCTCGATCAGCCCCGCGAGGCTTCCGACATACAACCGCGAGCCTGCCGCAGCAGAGGTATAAAGATGATTGCTCGCCAATCCATGAAAGGCGGACAGCGAACGGGCGCGGCCTCCCGAAATCTCGGTCAACCCTCCAGCGGTTGCCAACACGATTGCCCGGTCACGCGCTCCCATTGCCGACGCGCTCACGGAGGTGATGCTGGCAGCCTGACGCAACGCGACGTGTGCAACGGCATCGCTAATCAGCCCGTTGCGCTCGCGCGTCAGAACCGTTTGTTTGGCGCTGCCATCAAGAATGATGAGGCCGCGCGAGGTGGCGACCAATGTGCGGCTTTCGCTGTCGTCAAATTTGATGAAGTTGACTTCGCGCAGACGCTCGTCTTCGAGGTGCACGATGCGCTCGCCGGTCTCTGTCGCTGTGATGTCAATGCCGCGATCAAAGTAGCCGATCCAGAGCCGCGCCTGTGGGTCAATGTCCAAACTCATGATGTGGCCGGTCGTCAATGAGCGTTCACCCGCAAGGAGGCTGGCTACGGCATCGAAAGCAGGCCGCGAATCGCTTGCGCGCCTGACGAAGGCCCCCATCTCTGTGAGCGCCCACAAACCCGCATCATCTGCGAAAAGGGTCGTCGGCATGGCGCGCGGCAAGCCAACCGCCTCAGTTTGTCCGTTGGCCACCGCTCGTTGTCGGCTGCTGCCCGCGTCGGTCTGCGAATCGAGTTGCTTGAGGCCGCCGCCGAACAGCCCCGCCCACATTTTGCCGTTGATCGTGACAAGTGAAGTGATATTCGGCTGCGTCGAGAGCGGTTTGATTTGCAAATCATCGTCCGCGCCGACGACTCCGAAATCGGTCGCCACCGCAACCGAGCCGAAATTCGTTAGTTCATCCGGCATCGCTGCCAGCGCCGTCACATGGGTTGACGGCAGACCTTCGTTGGTCGAGAGATGAACGATCTGGGCTTCCCGCCAAACGTAGAGACCCTGATTCTGGGTGCCGATGTAGAGCCGCGACCCTTTCGCTAGCAACGCCGTCACGCGGCTGAAGTCTGCGCCGGTCGTCGCATTGAAGCGCCGCGAAAATCGTTCGCCATCATATTCGAATACGCCGCCGTCGAGCGTGCCGACGATCAACTCGCTTGCCGTCGCAACGAGCACGCTGACTCGCGTCGCCTTCGGTTTTTCGAATTGATAATGAGTGAACTCGCTGCCGTCGAAGGCCAACAGTCCCGCGCTTGTTGTGCCGATGAAGAGCCGCCCGCGAAAGACGGCCAGCGTCGTCAGGTCATTTTCCGGCAATCCATCCAACGTCGTGTAGCGGCGTTTGATGCTGTCGCCTTCATCCAGCGCGACCAGTCCGCCCGCCGTTGCCAAGTAGCGCGTGCCGTTCAGTTGAACCGTTGCGCGCACCGCCGCCGAGTTGGCGTATAGCGTAAACCCATCGGTTGCCGGTGCGCGCAACCGCGCCTCTTTGACTTCGACGCGACTGGCGGCGCGCAGTTGGTCGCGTTCATCTTCGATGCGACGATTAAGGCTGGCCATCCAAAAAATCAAGGCTGCAACCGCGACGATCAGCACAACACCGAGTCCGATCAGGCGCGGGCGTGTGAGGTTGAGTTTATTCACCAAGCTCGGCATAAAGAGATTTCAAGAATGAAGTTGAGATTTCTGCTTCCGAATTGCGACTCTAACGAACGACGACCTTAGATGCTCGAATTGGTCGGTGGTTGTCTGTAGCCGGTTCTTCGCTGTCAAGTGCCGGGGGCTCAATAATAGGGTCAGGAATTTTTTCATCGGCAGTCACCGAAACGATCCGATGATCGCCCGCGACAACGGATGCGCGTTGGCCGACAACGGCTCAGGAAAACAGATTGACTTTGATTTTTCGCCTCAATATAGTCAGAGGGCGAAATCGGAACCGGAGGTTGTCGGTCACCTTTTCGATTCGCAGTTGGTACATCGCATCACAATTTTCAAGCAGGAAGTTGAATTTTGAATCTTCCCAATTCGCTGACATTGTTGCGCATCTTCATCGTTCCGCTCCTTGTCGTCGTGCTGCTCACGAAGACGCCGAGCGATTGGCTCGGTGTGCCGCAACAGTTTCTCGGCCTCGCTCTCTTCGTCGCCGCCTCCTTTACCGACTGGCTCGACGGCTATCTGGCGCGACGGCGCGGCCAAGTCTCCACGCTCGGCACGCTGCTCGATCCCATCGCCGATAAACTGCTGATCTCCGCCGCACTAGTCTCGTTGGCCGAAAACCGCTTGGCTCCGGCGTGGGCTATCGTCATCATAATCGGTCGCGAGTTCGCCGTCACGGGATTGCGTTCGATTGCTGCCGCCGAAGGCTTCACCATCTCCGCATCGAAAAAAGCCAAATTCAAGATGCTGTCGCAAGTCCTCGCCATCACCTTGTTGATACTGGGCAGCGCGCCGGGCGGCCCTTCCGGTTTGCAACCGCCGCCGCCTGTGAACCCTGATGTGGCGTTCTCTTCGTTTCAAGCCTTTTCGCACGCGAGTTCGGCAATCGCGCGCGAAGGCATCTCCTTCGAGAGTCTGCGCGTCTTGTGCTATGGCGCGGGGCGCGCCATGTTGTGGATCGTGGTCATCGTCGCGCTCTGGTCAATGTACGACTATTTCACGAAGTTTTACGGCAAAGTGCGCGACCGCATCGAAGTCCGTCAACGTCGCCCGATTCGCATCTTCCGCCGCCGTCGCCGCAAAGCCGCCGCCACTGCCGCAACTGCTGCGCAGAGCGAAAAGGTTCGCAGCTGATCTCTATCACTCGCTGCCCGCCGTCATCGCTTCCGAACCATCAAAAAAAGAGGCCAGCAGACTAAAGTTGCCGAACGCCGAGGTCGTCTCCGTGTAAACGCCGTAGTCCCGAAACTGGGTGATGCTGATCGCTGGGGGCAAAACGGCAAGCGCCTGTCGCACTGGCGACTGTTCCAGCAATTCGGGCGAACCATCCGTCGTGCGCGTCAGCCGCGAAACCGCCAACAGTAACCGACTGGCTTCGCTCACATCCAGCCGACAGGTGAGCAAAGCAGCGTTCGCCTGTCCGTTGGTGAGCGCCTGTTGCAGACGCTCCTCTTTAGCCAGATGGTCGCCGCTCGCCTGCGCGTCAAGGAAGCGTTTGAGTTGTTCGCGTGTGCCAAGCAGCAAAAAACCGTTGGCGAAGGCTGCCGCGCGTTGATCGGGATGCGAAGAGACGGCAATCTCGATCCGGTCGCGCCATTCGACAGCAACCGTTTGGTTGCCCTTCTTCAAGTACCGTTCGACAAATGGCGCGAGCCGCGCTTTGTCGCGCGCCCGCAAGATCATCACCATCGGCTCGCTGTCATTGGTTCTGACCAGCAGAATTTCATTGCCGAGCGCATCGCCAATCGCATCATGGCTTTCCAGCCCCAATTGTTCGCGAAAGGTGAGGACAAACTCCCTGAGCGCCAACCCCGCGACCAGATCAAGGTTGGGCGATAAGCCTTTCAACATACGTTCCGGCAACTCGCCCGCCCGCTCGACGCTCACCAACATAAAATCTTCTACGTCGTGCGGCACAAACTTGAGCGACTCGGAGAGGGCTGCCGGAGCCGCTTTCAGGGTGTCGGCTATAGCTACGGCAACTGGCGGGCGCAGGACGGTGAGATAGCGTTCCGTGACCTTGCCATCTGCAAAGCCGGAGCCATAGAGCAAACCTGCTGTCGTCTGCTGCGACAATCGCCCGAAGAGATTAGAGAGCAAACCGATGCGGTCAGGGTCTGTCGTAAAGCGACTGGCCACGATAGCGGGACTGAGTTCGGCCAGCTTCTCGAACCCCTTCTCTGTGACAAAAGCGAAGACCGCAGCGTCTTGATCTACCGCCGGACGCAGTTGTTTGAGGGTTGCATCTTCGTCGAGCGCCGCGGCGCGACCGCCGATGGTATCAAGACACGATCTCAGAGCCGTGATGTGGTTGGCAAAAACGATGAGGCTGCCCAGTGAAGCGGCGATGAATTCGCGTCCCGGCTGCGGCCCTTTATAGATGATAATGCGCGCTCCGAAATAATCTTCCGACTCCTCGCCGAAAGAGCCGTTGTAGATACGTTGCGCAATCAGCGAGGCGCGCTCACGCACCAAGCGTTCGGCGGTCGCGGCGCTTGCGTGCGTTTCAGCAAGCAAGGCGACACGCGGTTTGAATCGCAGATACGGCCCATCCTCCTCCGCGCCGGTCTCCGCTTCGATACCGGTGAGCGCGATAGCGTATTGTGCGCGACCAGCGACGACGACTTCTTCGGGGCCTAACCCAGTGCGACTCATCACGTCAGCGGCAAAACCGATGTCGCGCAGTTGGCTGGAAACGCCGAGCGCAGGCGCAAGCTCGCGCCATGCGTTGGTGTTAGTAAGCCCGTCAAGTATGTCCGTGAGGTTATCAATCTCGATATAGGCCAACGCCTCTGCCGGAGCATAACGCGCCATCGCAACACGCGGCGGTCGGCGCAAGGCGAAATAGGCGGCGACCATGATGAGCGGCAGAAGAATCGCTGCCCCGATGAGCAGGTTTCTACGCTTGAAATACGGGCTGACATTCATGTGTTCGAATGCTACCACACCGCGAGAGAAGAGTGGCAACGACCAAGAAGAAAGACCGGGGCAGGCTCAGGTTTATGGCATCACTCCGCAAGCGCGGTTCAGGTGCCCGAATGAGAACGACGATTGACGAGCCCTTCGGCAGCCTGCGCCAGTCAGCGCGCCGCTCGCGCGCTCCCAGCAACGGCTTGTGCAGCTTGGCAACCGATCTGCATAGATAGGCCACCTCATAAATCCAGAGCCCGTTTAATGGCCTCTTTATCCGCTGCGACGGAGAGCGGTTGATTCGCAAAGCGACCTTCGATTGCCACGCGGTGGCCGTCTTCTGTCAACGCCAGTTTACCGGTGTGATAGCTGACCGTGTAATCGGGGTCTTTCATCAAGTTTCCGGTCAGCACGGCAACGACCGAATCACCCGACGCCATGCTGCCCGCCGCGACCAGTCGTTTGATGCCCGCTAGAGTTGCTGCCGATGCCGGTTCGCAGCCGATGCCATCGCTGCCGATGATGGCTTTTGCATCGGCGATTTCCTGTTCGCTGACGCGCTCAACCAAGCCGTTTGTCCATTCAAGAGCGCGCAAGGCTTTCGGCCAGGACACGGGGTTGCCGATCTTGATTGCTGTCGCCAGCGTCATCGGATGCGCGAAGGGTTGGAAGGCAGATGTCCGGCGCACGTTTACGAATTCATATAGCGGCGCGGCTCCGGCGGCTTGAATGATCGCCAGTCGCGGCAATTGCGAAATCAATCCGAGCTCGAACAGCTCGCGCAAGGCTTTGCCAATCGCCGACGAGTTGCCGAGATTACCGCCTGGCACAACCACCCAATCCGGCACCTGCCATCCGAGTTGTTCCAGCATTTCGATGGCAATCGTTTTCTGCCCTTCGAGTCGAAACGGGTTGATGGAATTCAACAGATAGATGTCGGTCGCTTCGGCAATCTCGCGCACCAGCCGCATCGCATCATCGAAGTTGCCTTCGATCTGCACGACGCGCGCCCCGTATTCGAGGGCTTGTGAGAGCTTGCCGTAAGCAATTTGACCGGCAGGCACAAAGACAAAGGCCTGCATCCCGGCACGCGCCGCATAGGCGGCCATCGAGGCCGAAGTATTGCCCGTCGAAGCACAGGCTACGGCTTTTGCGCCGAGAGTGCGCGCTTGCGTTACGCCCGTCGTCATGCCGTTGTCTTTGAATGAGCCGGTAGGGTTCAGCCCTTGATGTTTGAAGCGCACGGCGTCAAGCCCCGCATAGCGAGCCGCTCGCGGAGCGTCATAGATCGGCGTGTTGCCTTCGAACAACGTGACAACGCTCGTCGCCTCCGTGACAAAGGGGAGCAATTCGCGGAAACGCCATACGCCGCTCGCATCAGTGGCCAGCGGCCAGCCATCGGTTGGCGGTTGGCGGTTGGCAGTTGTTTGCCCTTCCCCTTCCGGCGTTTGGATCAGTGACCCGAACGATGCCGAGGCCTTGCGTTGGCGAAACATTTCCTTCAGCACGGCAGCCGGAGCAGCCAGATGAAAGGCATAGGCGACATCCAACAGGCCGCCACATTGCGGGCAAACATAGAGTTTTTGATGGATGGCGTATTGAGCGGCACAAGCAGGCTCAATACATTCGAGGCGCGCGATAGAGTGCTGAGCGATCATCCCCGCAAGAGTAAAGCAAACCGGCGGTTAGTGACCAGCGGCTCAGGGCCAACGATGGGTTGCCGCGGCTTGGTTGTCCGTTTCGGGCAGTACCTCAGCCGTCGGAAACGTTCGCAGCCAGCTTTGCAAAGGGAACGAACAGCATCAACCGTCAAGGACTGGCAACAAACCACTGCCACTGGACAATCGGCAACTCCGCTTACTCTCCCGGCGCGTAATCATCCCATAGATCAAGCCATTCATCGCTCGGGTCAACCAATTTCAACCCGACGCTGCGTTGTCCGCTATCGCTCCAGACGACTTCGACAAGGGCTGCGGTTTCGACGTTGTGTGAAGGGACGACGACTTTCAACAAGCTACCCGGTTCCAGACTGCGCCCGGTGTGCAGCCGCAACCCCGAAGGGCTGATCTCTTCGATCAACATCTCTTCGGAAAATGGGTCGAGGTGTGAGGTGTTCCCTTCGATGCGCGCTTTGAGCGACACTTTGACACGCAGTTCATTGCGCCGGTCGTCATCGTTCTCTTCGATTTCGCTGGCTTCGGCAAGCAGATCGTCATAACAGAAGTTACACACGTTGCGATAGCCGAGGTGCGCGAGGCTGGCAAGTTCGACAACGGTTGTGATGTTTGCTATCTGGCTAGATCGTTCGTTGCAGCGGTCGCAAATGCCCGACATACAAAAAAGCTCCTTTGACTTGGCACGAGTGGATAAGGCCGGGAATGGGGAACAGGTTGCACAGTTGTCGAAACCGAAATCATAGAAATCTATCGAATGAGTATCCGATTTAAGATGCGGCCAGTATATGCGGATTTCCGTTATGACTCAACTGGTTTTTTGCAAAGGCCGTTTGGCTCGCTGTCCCGTCATCAAGGGCATTTTGTTCTCGCAACGAACCGGAAAGCGGTGGAGGAAAGAGACAGATGCAAATACAGTCCATTAATGCACAACTAATGCGTAATGATTTTCTCTCTGCCTCTTCATCTCAGAGAAAGCGGTATCGTCAGGCTCCAGATAGGTCGAGCCGACCCGTTGCCGACCCATCGTTTTGCAGCCTCGCGGCTGCGATGTATAATCTTTCCGACTTGGCAAGATTATGGAACGCGAAGAGACGCGCCTATTCCACGAACATCTCAAACGCGCCCGTTTGAAAAAGACTGCGCAGCGCGATGTCATTCTTGACGTCTTTTTGGACACCGAAGGCCATGTCTCCAGCGAAGACCTCTACGCATTGGTCAAAGCGAAAGACCACACCATCGGATTCACTACCGTCTATCGCACCCTCAAGCTCTTGAAAGAGTGCGGACTGGCGCGCGAGTTGGAATCTCACGACGGTCGCACTCTCTACGAACACGAATACAATCACAAACACCACGATCATCTGATCTGCACGCAATGCGGCGCGTTGTTCGAGTTCTATAACGAAGAGATCGAACGCTTGCAAGATGAAATTGTGCGCCGCTATAACTTCAAACCGCTTCATCATAGCCATCGCATCTTCGGCATCTGTGCCAACTGTCAACAGGCGGAAGCCGAGCCGCCGCACCGACGAGCGTCTGTCAGTTAATTCACTTCTTCACCTTGCCCTCCTGCACGCAGTCACTCGCGCCTTCCTTGCGCTGCACTGCGCCCGATACACCATTTGCTCAGGCGGCAGGCAGCGCCTATGATGCCATTGACTTATGAGTTTCGACTCCTCATCCAATCCCCGCCGCCCGCTGGTCATTGCGCATCGCGGCGCGTCCGGACTGGCGCCGGAAAATACCTTGGCAGCCTTTGAGATGGCCATCGCGCTCGGCGCTCACGGTATCGAACTTGATCTTCAACTCTCTGCCGACGGGCAGGCCATCGTCATTCACGACCGTCGCCTTGAGCGCACGACCAACGGACGCGGCGCAGTCTACCATTGTACGGCGGCGGAGTTGGCCGAACTGGATGCCGGTAGCTGGTTCGAAAAAAAGCTCGCGCGCCGCCCGCGCACTCGCGCGCTGATCGAAGCCTTGCGCAAACAGACACACAGTCCGTTGCGCCTCGCCCGGCAGCCTGTGCCAACGCTTGAACAGATTCTGAGGCTCGCAAGGCAGGCCAATCTCGCGCGCCTCTACCTCGAACTCAAAAGCCAACCCGCAAACCGCGATGCGTTACTCGAACAGACGCTGCGGCTGGTACAGCGCTTCGGATTGGAAGAGTCGGTCACTCTGTTGTCCTTCGATCATCAGGCAATCAAACAGACCAAAACCCGTGCGCCGCATATTCGCACAGCCGTGACATTGCCCGCATCGAGCCGGAGGATGATAGGCGCGCGCGCCATCATCGCTGCCGTAGAGCGCGCCCAGGCCGACGAAGCGGCCTTGCATTTCGGGCTGGTCAGTCGGCGCACCGTTGCGGCCTTGCAGGCGCGCGGCTTCTCTGTCTCTGTATGGACGGCCAACCGTCCCCTCCGTATGCGACGCTTGATTGCTTGCGGCGTGGATGCCATCATGACGAACTTTCCCAATCGCTTGCAGGAGGTTTTAGCGTCACCTGCCTGACCAACCCTCGGCGTCGTCATTGGCGAAGAGGAGCGCAACCGTTGCGAACAGTTGGCTATGAACCGAATGCCCGATCAACAAAAAACCGGCGGCAACCTCTCAATCTCCGAAGCGGCGTTGGCAAGCCCAGCCCAACGCATTTTCACCCACCCGCGTTTCCTGCTGCGCCACACGGTGGCTGAAAGGTGCGAGTTTCAAGCGCACGCGCATTCGGCCTTCACCGTGACGGTGATTTTGTCGGGGCAGATGACAGCGACTATTGGCGCACAGGACATGAAATTTGCCAGCGGGCAGACAGTCTTTACCAATCCCGGTCAAACTCATTCGGCAATCGGTTCGCAAGTGGAATTCGTATCCATCGCTCTTGATCCGATTCTAGTCAACGAACTGGTTGCCGAATTGGGATTGACCCGCGCTAGCGCCGAAATCCAGTTTCGCCATGCCATCGCAACCGATGAGATCATCACGCAAAATGCGGTTGCTGTCATCAGCGAGCTTCGGGAACTCAAAACCGGGCACGAAGCCATGTTGGAAACGCTGGTCAGACAACTGGCGATTCACTTGTTGCGCGGCCATCTGACCGTTCGCCAGTCCGCGCATATGGAGTTATCACGCGCCGGATTAGTAGATCGCCGGTTGCGTCGCGCCATCGAGTTTATGCACGATAACTACGGGCGCGAACTGGCGCTCGAAGAAATCGCCGCCGCCGCTTACTTATCCGAATACCACTTTGCTCGACTCTTCAAACAGATCACCGGGCTGACGCCGCACGTCTATCTGGCCAACCTGCGGCTGGAACGGGCGCGCGAATTACTGGCGAAAACCGCACTTCCCATCAGCGTCGTCGCTGCAACGGTCGGGTATCAAAGCCAGAGCCACTTCACCAAAGTCTTCAAATCCATCACTGGCATTACCCCGCGCCAGTACCGCGATAGCGCCCGCCCATAATCCGGAAGAAAAGCAAGGGTGAAGGGATGACGCAGTGAAAGGGTGAAAAGGTGATTCGAAAAGATGGCAGGCGGCGACCTTCTCATCTATATGGTTCGCCTTCTGTCAACCGATAGCCCCAAGCCAGAAACGGATCACTGATTACAGCAAGCAAGCAACAAAAGTGAGCAAGATCGCACAAAACGGCGGTCGCCAATTCTGCTTTAATGAGGGAGTCAATCAGCGCAGTGACCTCACGGCTTTCAGAAAGGAATCACATGTCTAACGCAAAAACACCGGTCGCAGTCGAAGAACCCAAAGGCAAACTCGGCGTCTTGCTCGTCGGCTTGGGCGCGGTCAGCACGACTTTCATCGCTGGCGTTGAAGCCATCAAAAAAGGGCTCGCAGAGCCGATTGGCTCGCTCACCCAGATGGGCACGGTTCGGCTGGGCAAACGCACGGACAACCGCGTGCCTCTGATTAAAGACTTCGTCGCCCTCGCGGCGCTAGATGATCTGGTCTTCGGCGCGTGGGACATCTTCGAAGAAGATGCGTATGAAGCCGCCCTGCATGCGGGCGTGCTCGAACGCGATCTGGTCAATCAACTCAAAGCCGAGTTGCAAGCGGTCAAACCGATGGCCGCCGTCTTCGATCAACATTATGTCAAGCGGCTCAACGGCACGCATATCAAGCAGGGCGCAAACAAAATGGAGTTGGCCGAGCAGTTGATAGCCGATATCGAAAATTTCAAGCAAGCTAACGGTTGTGACCGCGTGGTGTTGGTATGGTGCGCTTCGACCGAAGTCTTCATGCAACCGAGCGCCGAACACGAAACCGTTGAATCATTCGAACAAGCTCTGCGCGCCAGCAGCCCGGCCATCGCGCCGTCCATGATCTATGCCTATGCCGCGCTGCAATCCGGTGTGCCCTTTGCCAATGGCGCGCCGAATCTAACGGTTGATATTCCGGCGCTCACCAAGCTGGCGATTGAGCGCAATGTGCCCATCTGCGGGAAAGACTTCAAGACCGGGCAGACGTTGATGAAGACGATCATCGCGCCGGGACTGAAATCGCGTTTGCTCGGTTTGCATGGCTGGTTTTCGACCAACATCTTGGGCAACCGCGATGGCGAAGTGTTGGACGACCCCGAATCGTTCAAGACCAAAGAAGAGTCGAAACTCTCTGTGCTCGAATATATCTTGCAGCCCGACGTCTACCCGACGCTTTACAAAGACTTCAGTCACATCGTTCGCATCAATTACTATCCGCCACGCGGCGATAATAAAGAAGGATGGGACAACATTGACATCTTCGGTTGGCTCGGCTACCCGATGCAGATCAAAGTGGATTTCCTGTGCCGCGATTCAATTCTGGCTGCGCCCATTGTCTTAGACCTCGCGTTGTTTCTCGATTTGGCCAAACGCGCCAACCTGCGCGGCATACAAGAATGGCTGTCGTTTTACTTCAAGAGTCCGATGACGGCTCCCGGCCTCTACCCCGAACATGACCTCTTCATTCAGTTGATGAAGCTCAAAAACACGCTGCGCCACCTGCAAGGCGAAGAGCTCATCACTCACTTGGGACTGGAGTATTACGATTAGCCGAGGGCCGATTAGGAATTGATCGAAGAAAAAGCCGCCGAGCGTCAAACTCGGCGGCTTTGGTTTTGCTGGTCGTCAATTTTAGGCTTCTGCCATCTTTGTTGCTTTGCCACGTTGCATGATAGCAGCGGTGATGCCTGCGGTGAGCGCGCCGCTCAGGACGGTGAAGGGAATCCACACGAAGAGTTGCGGGATCAACCCGATCAAGAGGTATTTCGTGAACCATTCTGTAACAGGAAAGTCCGGCGACGGCGGCACGTCATAATGGGTTCCCCAGTTGCCCTGAATGGCAAAGAGCATCAACAACGCCACAGGAATGCGCGCCGCCAGCCCATAGGTGAACAGCGCCTTGAAGAGTTTGCGCCAGGCGTTGAAGGGCACCAGCATAGCGATGACGAAGGCCAAAATTCCGGCGATGAACTTTACCGGTGAGTCAAGGCTGGGGCCTTGTCCGAAGGCGAAGTAAGCAGCGCCGAACATCAAGGCGATGCCGCCAATTGCCGACAAGATAACGCGCCCACCGCTAGTTTCGGGCACGTCGCCCGCTTGAATCAGCTTGCGCGCAAAATAGATGCCGAGAATCAGCGGCAGCCACGAGATGCCTAACAGCGCGCCGCCGCCGCCTGGATTGCGGTTGAAGAGAATCGGCGTCCAATTCATCAACTCGCCAACCAATCGCAAGATGGTAATGGCGAGCGTAATCAGGCTGGGGATGAGGATGAGTTTGGTGATATTGGTTTCCGAATGATTTGCCATGCGTTTTCTCCTGATGGGGTCAGTTGGTTTTGGTTGCCTGATGGATCGGTTAGCGAATCGCGTACTGCCCCTGTCGGTCAACGGTAACCGAGGGCAGGCGACGCGACTGTTCAAATGCGTCAAAACCGGCTTTCAAATTACGCCAGAAGGTTAGCAAAGTCGGATTCGTTTGGGCTTCTTGCTGCAAACGCTGCATGCCCGCGTCGTCCATAGTCGAAGGGAAGATGTGAACCGGAATTCGTTGCTGTCCGGCGGCGCGCGCTTCGATGGCCAGCAAGTACAACTCTTTGATCTTGTCATCGGTGATGGCCAGACAGCCAATGGAAACGCAGTTTCCATGAATGAAGATGTCGCCGCCGAGATTGCCCCGGTCGCCAAGCAGACGATCCGATTCGTTGGGATAGTTGATTCCTAATGAGAGGTGAAAATTGCTGACCGGGTTGAAGCGATCAATATAATAGAAGCCTTCCGGCACTTGGCTATCGCCTTGTCGTCGCTTCGGCCCCAAATCGCCCGATGCCGCACACACGGCATACACGGTTAGCAGTACATACTCATCCTCTTGTTTAATCCACACCTCTAGCGTGCGCTCGCGTTTGAAGGCGCGCAGAAAGATGCTGGTCGGAGGATAGGCGAGACTCTTTTCCGCAAACTGCTTTCTGACCTCCGCTTCTTTTTCGGCAATCGCTGTGCGTACGCGCTCGAAACGTGCCTGCTGTGCTTTGAAGCCGCGCGCTGGAGTTTGCGGGCTGGCGCTATCGGACGACGGCTGACTTATCGGTTGCGAAGCTGGTCGCTCGGGAGTGGAAGAAGTCATCGCGCAACCCAATAAGAAAATCGACGCGGAGAAACAGAGAAACCGAACCATCCCATCATCTCCGATCTGTCAGGCTTGCATGGCTGGTTGCGCCGGTTTGAAGACGCGATAGAGTGAAACCGTAATCACTCCGGCGAACGAACCGGCCAATACCGTGAACCCGACCCAGAAGATCAATTGAGGGAAGAAGGCCAACCAAAAGAATCTCTGTGCCAGCGGCATCTGAAATTCGGCAGGCATGCCAACATAATCGTAATGCGTTCCCCAATCGCCCAGCATGGCCAGAAACATGACGATGACGACCGGAATGCGTGCCGCCAGTCCGTAGGCAAGTAGAGTTTTGCAGAGCGCCCGCCATCCAAACCATTGCAACAACGCCGCCACCGCTATCACCGACCAGATGTAGAGCAAGATCTTCGGGAAATCGAGAGGGATACGAGGTCGGAGTATGAATAGTCCTCCATAGGCAATCAGGAAACCGAACATCAGGCAGGCGAAGGCTCGGCCAACGGAGTCCGGCAGTTGACCTGCGGCGGCCAGTTTGAGGGCAAAGTACACGCCGAAAGGCAATGCCAGCCACGTGATGCCAATGATCCAACTGAAGCGGCTACCGGGAATGACGCCGGTCGTGTCTGTGCTGAACCAACCCTCCGACCAGTGCTGCAATTCTCCGATCAATCGCAAGATCGTGAGCGCCAAACTGATGAGGGAGGGAATGAGGATCAAGCGATTGAGGCTCAGAGGATGCGGCGGAGTAACGTCCGACATGCGGTTTCCTCCTTTGAGATTATGGTTGCCTGCACGTTGCGTCTTGATAGGCTATAACATAACGAAGGCATCGAAACAAGCAGCGCGCGCCAGAGCCCTTGCTTGCGCCGAAAAACGAGCGGGTGCTAGTATCGGGCTTTATTTCGGCAGAGGTTTTCGTAATCGTAGAACGGCCTCGACCGTTCACAGGAGCCATCTTCATGAAATCGACACGCAGAGCGAAGATCACGGCGCTGGGTCGCTATGTACCACCGAAGGTCGTTACAAACTATGATCTGGCCAAAATCACCGACACCAACCACGAATGGATTGTCGAACGCACGGGCATTCACGAACGCCATATGGTCGAGCGCGGCACGGCAACCTCTGACCTCGCGGCTATGGCACTAGATGACTTGATGAAACGGCGCGGCATCGAAGCCGACGAAATTGAACTCATCATCGTCGCCACTGTCACTCCTGATATGTTCTTCCCGGCAACTGCCTGTTTGGTGCAAAACAAGGTGCGCGCATCGCGGGCTTGGGGCTTTGACGTTTCGGCGGCGTGTTCCGGTTTTCTCTATGCCTTGACGGTCGGTGCGCAATTCATCGAGGCGGGCACGCATACAAAAGTTGTCGTCATCGGCGCGGATGTTATGTCCAGCATCATCAATTTTGAAGATCGCACGACCTGCGTCTTGTTCGGGGATGCTGCGGGCGCCGTTTTGCTGGAGCCGAGCGAAAGTGACGAGATTGGCATACTCGACTACTTACATGAAATTGATGGTTCGGGCGGTCAGTATCTTTATATGCCCGGAGGCGGCAGCCTGAATCCTTCTTCTCAGGAAACGGTCGAAAAGAAGATGCACTATGTGCATCAGGAAGGGCAGGCCGTCTTCAAGTATGCGGTGCGAAAGATGGGTGAAGTTAGTCGCTCGATACTGGAGCGCAATCACTTAACCGGAAGTCAAGTGGATCTCTTTATCGCGCACCAAGCGAATCTGCGAATCATCAAAGCAGCAGCCGACAAGCTCGGACTCGATGATAAGCGGGTTGTCAAAAACATTCACAAATATGGCAACACAACAGCCGCCACGATTCCCTTGGCGATTGGTGATGCAATAGACGATGGTCGCTTGAGAAAAGGCAACCTCGTACTCTTTGCTGCTGTGGGAGCCGGATTCACGGTCGGTTCCGTGCTCACGCGTTGGGCATTCTAATGCACGGTTGGAGACAAACAAGCGGCGAGGGTTGAGCCTGTCATATCCCTCGCCGCTTTGATTTTGAAATCCAGTTATGTCGCTCAGTAACTTGGCGCAGATGGGCTGCTATTAAGTTGGACACCGGCTGCCTCTTGAACGATCTTCACGCCGACGCTGGCGCCGATGCGCGTGGCTCCGGCTCGGATCATTGCTTGCGCCTGGTGGTAATCCTTCACCCCGCCGGATGCTTTGACTCCCATGTGCCCGCCAACTGCGCTCCGCATGAGAGCAATATCGGCAGCCGTCGCGCCGCCTTTGCTGAACCCCGTCGAGGTCTTCACGAAATCTGCGCCTGCTTGTTTCGATAACACACAGGCTTTGATCTTCTCTTCATCGGTCAGTAAAGCGGTCTCTAATATCACTTTCGCCAAACATCCGGCGTCGTGCGCGACTTCGACGACGCTGGCAATGTCGCGCTGCACCCACTCATCGCTGCCGGACTTCAAAGCGCCGACATTGATGACCATATCGAGTTCTGTCGCGCCATCGAAGATCGCACGTCGTGCTTCATAGGCTTTGGTGTCGGAATTATTAGCGCCCAGCGGAAAGCCGATCACTGTACATACCTTCACTCCGCTGCCACGCAAAACGCAGGCTGCTTCGCGCACCCAAACAGGATTGAGACAGACCGAGGCAAAACCATATTGCGCGCCTTCTTCGCAGAGTTTGATGACTTCATCATGCGTCGCTTCAGGTTTGAGCAACGTGTGATCAATGTAGAGAGCGACTTGTCGAGCGGCTTCGCTTTCTGCGCCGCTCAACCCGAAGCGCACGCCGCCCTCAGCCAGAATCGCCTGCATGCTCTCCGGGCACTTGATGAAGCAAGCATCGTGGTAGATTGCGCAATCGTTAGTCAGAGATGCCTGACTGAGGCGCGATAGGATTTCGTCGGTGATCTGCGAAACTAACTCTTCAATGTTCATACTTGGCTTCTGCGAACTGGTTAGAGAATCTGTCTTCGCGAATGTCTCTCAGGAGCGCGAATGCAGAGAATGATCTGAATGCAGTCGGCCTCGATAGCTATCGCGATAATCGCTCCATCGCGCGACGATATTATCGGTTGCAAGATGTCACGTCAATGGGTGCGTTCTCTAACTCGGCCTCTTAAAAAAGCAAACCTCTGTACGTTTCATGCTTATGACTGTAAAATGGCTTCCAGAGCCTGTTTCGTGACGCACGCCCGGAAAACGGCTTCCAGAGCCTATTTATTCAGATAAACATTCAATAGTTTGTATCGAGACATTCACATCTTCTGACCCAGAAGTATCCCTCACGTATCGCTTCCGTCCAGAGCATTCAGCCTTGAAGAAGGCTCTAGAAGCTAGTTTCGAGTTTCCACAATCTTGTGCTCTCTGCTTGCTTGGTCATGCATAAAAAAAAAGTTGACATTCATGAATGAACTAAATATATACAACGGTACAACAATATGTTGTGTATGCTTTGTACTAGTACACAAGAGTAGAAGCACTACAGTATCTTGTGTACCGGGAAAAATCTAACGAAAGGAGAAACACACGCTATGGCAACTGCAAAGAAAGGCGGCGCGAAGAAGGCCGCAAAGAAAGCGCCTGCGAAGAAAGCGGCTAAAAAGGGCGCGAAGAAGAGATAACCTTCTGCCGCTAAGCAAAACGGGGGTTCTCTGTGTGAGAACGAAAGAGCGGATGTCAGAGGCGAATCAAACTCTGGCTCCGCTCTTTTTTCCTTTGTTTGGGCAGGCAGATGCCTGTCAGTTTGCAAACTCCGTTTAGGCATCTCCGCAAGCAAGGTGATCCGAATACCGGTCTTCGAGTGGCTGTCATCACCTCTTGGTGAGCGAAGAGAAGAGAGGCGTTAGCTTTTGCCATCAGGCTTCCAAATTCAAACCTTTTGCGGAGGGCTTGGGGAGGGGCGGGCTATCGAAGGCATACAGATCAACTCCGTTGTGCGGGCGAGTGCGCCATCTTCGATGTATCCACAGCCATTGGTCGGGGTAACGTCGAACATAATCTTCGATGATTTTGGTAAAGCGTGCGGTGTTGATATGGACTTCTTCTTTGAAGTCTCCGGTTTTGATGAGCGGCACTTCGGGATCAAAGCACAACCGATGTTGTTTCCGGTCTTCATCCCAAATCAAGAATCCGGGCACGACCGGCGCATCTGATCGCAAGGCAAAAATCGCCAGCCCAGTTGTTGAACAGGCTGGAATGCCAAAAAAATCACAAAACACCCCTTGATCGTCAAAGGTATTGACATCAATCAACAACCCCACATCACGGCCACGTTTGAGGGATTGCAATACCGGTCTCACAGCTTGATTTTTATTTACAGCGTGATTGCCCGATCGTTCCCGGTAACGGCGAATCAGCCGGTCAAGCAGCGGATTATCCAGAGGCCGTTCTAAGAAGTCCAAAGGGTAGCCGTACAGACCATGGGCAAAGGCACACAACTCCCACGCGCCGAAGTGTCCAGTCAGCAATAAGACACCTCTGCCTTGCGCAGCGGCGCGCTGATAATTTTCTAGTCCGTCATAGGCGACAATCTTCGCGAGGCTCTGCCGGTTGAGTTTCGGAAATTGAGAAAATTCGCCTAGCAGCCTGCCCAGGTTGCGAAGCACGCCCTGTAGAATCTCTTCGCGTCCCGCCTGATCAAGCTCCGGCATGGCCATTTCCAGATTGCGCAATCCGATGCGTCGCAATCTGCCGTGTAAGGAGTAGCTGATCTGTGCGATGCATTGGCCGACCTTGATGGCAGCCATGCGCGGCAACAGACCTAGTGATTTAAGCAAACACCAGGCGGGCAAAAACTCTAAGAAATTACGTAGAAAACTCCGACTTCGTTTCGGCACGAGGCCAAACTAGCACGCACACGAAATCGTGTCAAATTCCGCGACCGTGCGAAAACATAACTCTTGAATGGGTCTTGTGTCTGCGATATTCTACCGCCGATCATTCGCGTGCCCCTGCCAGGTAAACCTACCTGCCCTGTATGGAGAGTCTATGAGAGCTTTTCACACAACGATGACTGCAACCGTGAAGATCGTCTGCTGTGCCCTGACGCTTTTTTTGCTTGCTGAAGGAAGCAGGACAGGACAGGTGTGGGCGCAAACGCAAGAGAGCACCAAGAAGCGCACGCCGACCCTGACGAGTGAAGATGTCATCCCTCCGAAAGCCGAATCGAGCGATGCGAAATCCGCCAGCGAAAAATCATCGGATGCGTCTCAAAGTGGGAGCAAAGTGAGTCCCGAAGAGTCAGCTTGGCGTGATCGTGTCAGCGCTGCGCGTGACCGAGCCAAAGCAACGGAACGCGCTGCCGATGATGCTGAAGTGCGCATCACCACGTTACGTAATCAACTCTCGCAATCCGGGCAGAGCCCACAGGATCGCAATCAAATCAACGCCGAACTCGAACGCGTCGGCATCGAATCCAAACGCTTACGGTTGCAGGCGCAAGATGCGGCCAATGAACTCAAGGTGTTGCTTGCCGAAGGGAGTCAGAAAGGATTCAAAGAGGCCATCGGACAAAATCCCACAACTGATGAAGGCAAGCCGAATGAAAAGTATTATCGCGAACGCTTCGCGCAGTTGAGCGAAGAACGTCAAACCGCCGAACGCAAAGTGCAACTATTCGAATTTCGAGTTCGCGATTTGAGTCAGCGCATTACCAACAACAGTGGCACCGGCGACAACTACTACATCGGGCGCTTGCAGCAAGAACGCAAAGAGGCGCAACAAGGCCTGGATGAAGCGCGCGCCGCACTCACCAAAGCGCAAAGCGATCTGGCAGCCCTCTTTACGGAAGCGCGCCGTGCTGGCATTGCGCCCGGTATTTTCCGCCAGTAATCGTCTGTCGTCTCTGCAGCCTCTACGCCGTTCATTTCCCCCTCAGAATTTTATGGATGAGGACCGCATACCGATTTTTGTGTACAGAAATTGGTATCTTGGGTGCTGCAGAAAACGACTATGACGGACATATTGTTGGTTGAAGACAAAGACAGTTTGCGACAGATGCTTTCGATGACCCTACAAAGCGCCGGTTATTCGGTTGACGAAGCCAGTGATGGCGCAGAAGCGCGACGCAAATTAAACGACGCGCGCTATAACGTGATCATCTCCGATTTGAAGATGCCGAAAGCCGATGGCCTGGAGGTTTTGCGCGCCGCCAAGGCAGCCGGTGCTGACAGCGTGGTTATCCTGCTTACCGGCTACGGAACGATTGATGAAGCCGTGCAAGCTATGAAAGAAGGCGCGTACGATTTTTTACAAAAGCCTGTCGACAGCCATCATCTTTTATTGCTCGTACAGCGGGCGCTTGAAGAGGCGCGCTTGCGCGCGGAAAACATTCTCCTGCGTGAAGAGTACGCCAAGCGTTATGGCTTCCCGCGCATTATTGGCGATTCTTTGTCTATGCAAAAAGTCGGTCGTGAAATCCAACAGGTTGCCACAACGCCGACGACCGTCTTACTGCTTGGCGAATCAGGAACCGGTAAAGAACTGTTTGCACGCGCCCTTCATCATCTCAGTTTGCGCCGCAACGCGCCCTTTATTGCCATCAACTGTGCAGCCATTCCCGACACCTTGATTGAGAACGAACTGTTCGGCCATGAAAAAGGGGCTTACACGGGGGCCGATCAGCGGCGCGTGGGCAAATTCGAACTCGCCGCGCGCGGCACGATCTTTCTGGATGAAATCAGCGAAATCGCCCCTGCCGTGCAAGCCAAACTGCTGCGCGTACTGGAAGAGAGAAAGATTACGCGGCTGGGCGGCTCGGCAGATATTGATATTGATGTGCGAGTGGTCGCAGCAACCAACCGCGACTTGAAATCTGCGGTCGCAGCGAAACAGTTCCGGGAAGACCTGTATTTTCGTCTTGCCGTATTTCCGGTGCAGATTCCCGCCCTGCGGGAACGACGGAGCGACATCAAGCAACTGGCCGAATTTTTCGCCTCGAAATATGGCCGCGAGTTGCGCCGCGCACCGTTGCGCATCAGCGATCTGGCTCTTCGTGCGCTCGAAGAATATGATTGGCCAGGCAATGTCCGTGAATTAGAAAACTGCATTGAGCGCGCCTGTATTCTGGCGCGCGGCCAGGAAATTATGCCCGCTGATTTGAATATCAGCCCGCCGAGCGACTATTCACAACAAGACGGCAATTCCTTGCTGGAAGGCTTTGATTTGCGCGGCTCGCTTGCCGAAGTCAGCGCCCGTGCTCAACGCCTTGTCGAACGTCGCAAAATCGGCACCACCTTGAAAGAACATGGCTATAACAAATCGCGCGCGGCTGAAAAACTCGGGGTCAGTTACAAAACCTTGCTCACCCGCATTAAAGAGTTGGAACTTGACTAGCGCCTTTCGGCAAAGCCGATGGCTGTCTATTGTCCTTCATCTGTCGGCAGATAGGTCTAATCTTCTGGTCAGATAGTGATGGTTGTCGGTTGAAAGTTGAAGGTTCGCGGTTGATCGATAAAGGACGATACGTGACGGCGAGCCGTATGGATAAGAAGGTCGCTGCCCGCCATCTTTGCCAATCACTTCCTCATCCTTTCATCCCTTCTCCTTTGTATCCTCTCTCCTGCTTCTGCGCACCTCTTCACACTGTTAGTTGCACCCTTATTCGAGTGAGCAAAATTGGATTACTCGTTGGAAAGCGGTTAGAATCAACGCAGCGAGGCTGCTTCGGGCAGCCTCCGGATAGCGAGACGGACAGAACGGAATGCGCAGTCCCGCATACGGCAAGTTGCTATGGATGAATCGCAGAGTCATCTCGAACCTCTCAACCCCGCTTCCGCTACCAACTCAGACGCGACGGCTAAACCTGACGCGGCATCGCAAACTCCGGTTCCCGCCGTTGCCGCGCCCTTGCGCCGTGCCAGCGTCGCACGCTCGGCAGGTATTGTCAGTCTGGCGGTGATGTCGAGTCGTGTGCTCGGGCTGGCACGCGAATCGGTCTTCACCTATTTCTTCGGCGCCTCGAAGAGCTATGCTAATGATGCCTTTCTGATGGCGTTTCGCATCCCCAATCTCTTGCGCGACCTCTTCGCGGAGGGCGCACTATCGAGCGCTTTTGTTCCGGTCTTTTCCGATACCTTGCTCAACAAAGGGGAGAAAGAGGCGTATCGTTTATCGAACTTCGTCGCCACAGCGCTCACTCTTGTCTTGGGCGTCTTGGTTATTCTCGGCATCATCTTCGCGCCGCAAATCGTCGCTGCCATCGCGCATGGGTTTCAAGACAACCCTGAAAAATTCGCGCTCACGGTGCGGCTCACACGCATTATGATGCCGTTCATTCTATTGCTGGCGCTCGCCGCGCAAGTGATGGGCATTCTCAATTCGCGGGGGAAGTTCGCAGTTCCGGCATTCGCATCAACTTTCTTCAATCTTGGCTCCATTATTGCCGGAATCCTCTGTGCAGCGTTTTTGGTTGACCCGACTTTCGCGCATCCCATTCGCGCCATTGTCGAACATCCGATTGAGGGTATTGTCGGCATGGCCTATGGCGTCTTGATCGGCGGCTTTCTGCAACTGGCGGTGCAGTGGCCGACGCTCTACCGCGAAGGCTTTCGCTACCGTCCGATGCTCAGTTTTCGTGACCCCGGCATGCGGCGCATTTTGCTGTTGATGGGGCCTGCGGTGATCGGTGCCTCTGCGGTGCAAGTCAATGTACTGATCAACAGCAATTTTGCTTCCTCAGTCGTCAATCCGCTAACTGGCACAATAGACAACGGCCCTGTGACTTGGCTCAACTGCGCCTTTCGCTTGGTGCAATTCCCCATCGGCGTGTTCGGCGTGGCGATTTCGACGGCGACGCTTCCGGCGATTTCACAAAGCGCAGCGCTTGCCGAACTCGGCGAATTCAAACGCACATTGGCCGCTTCGTTGCGTCTGGCGTTGCTGATGACGATTCCTTCTGCCGTTGGACTTGCTGTATTGAGTCGCCCTATTATCGCGTTGATCTACGAACATGGAAACTTCACGGCGACGGATACGATTCACGCCGCCGATGCGCTGGCATTTTACGCCATCGGGTTGGCCGGATATTCAGCGATCAAAATCCTCGCGCCCGCTTTTTATGCGCTTGGCGACGCGCGTAAACCCATGATCTTCAGCCTCGTTTCCATCCTCGTCAACTTTACGATGAGTTGGATATTGGTCGGCGTCTGGCAAGAACGCGGGCTGGCGCTTTCGACCTCTATTTCGGCTTTGCTCAATTCTGCGTTGCTCTACCTTGCACTACGCAGTCGCATTCGCGGGTTGGAAGGCCGCCAAACTACCGTCACCGTGATGAAGATCGGAATGTCCTCAGCGGTGATGTGGGTCAGTTGTCGGCTTGCTCTGCATTGGTTGGCGAAGGGGTTCGGCACTCATTTCGCCGCACAAGTCTTGACTGTTCTGATGGCGGTGGCGGTCGGTGCGGCGGTCTTTTACGGGTGCGCCTATCTGCTCGGCATCGGAGAATTGCAAACCGCTGTTGAGGCTATGACGCGGCGCTTTCGGCGTCGCCCCAAGCAGGTGCAGCGATGACCACGAGCTTCAAAAAGATCATCATCTTTGCAGTCTTAGCCATCGCTCTGGTCGCGGCGGCGGCGGCGTGGAAGTACTGGAGCGGGCGTCCGACGACAAACGACCTCGTGCTGTCGGGCACCATTGAAGCTGATGAGATTCAAGTCGGATCGAGAATCGGCGGCAGAATCGCGCAGGTGTTGGTGAAGGAAGGTCAGACCGTGAAGCGAGACGAGGTATTGATTCGTTTCGAAAGTTACGACCTTGAAGCGCGGCGCGCAGACGCAAGCGCCGCCGTTGCGCAAGCCGAAGCGGCGCTCGATAAAGCGCTCAATGGCGCGCGGCCTGAAGAGATTGCCGCCGCTAGAGCGCAGGCCGAAGCTGCGAAGATGAACCTCGAACTCGCGCGCAACGGCCCCCGTCGCCAAGAGATTGATGCCGCGCGCGCCGAACTCAACGCCGCCACCGCCGAATACGACGTGGCCAAAACCAGTCTCGCACGCATCGAAAAGCTGCTTGGCCAAGGCGTCGTCTCACAACAAGATTACGACAACGCCAAAGCCAACCATGATCGCGCCAAAGCGCGGCGCGATGCTGCACAAGAGCGGCTCGAGTTGCTCGAAGCCGGAACCCGACACGAAGAGATTGATCGCGCTGAACGCCAGTTTCGCCAAGCGGAAGAGACTCGCAAGCTTCTTGAGCGTGGTACGCGCAAAGAAGACATCGCAGCGGCGCGCGCCCAACTCAATCGGGCGAAAGCCGCTTTGCAGCAGATCGAAACTCAACTCGGCGAGTTGGAAGTCCGCGCCCCCACCGATGCTTTTGTTGACGTGTTACAAGTGCGACCAGGCGATTTAATCAATCCGAATGCGCCGGTAGCAACGCTCATCGAAGTGGATCGCTTATGGGTACGCGTCTATGTGCCGGAGCCGGAGAAAGGGTTCGTGCAGTTGGAAACCGACGTTGCCATTTATGTGGATTCGTTTCCGCAAGAGGCTTTTCGCGGCGCAATCGAACACATCGCCGCGCGCGGCGAATTCACGCCCCGCAACGTGCAGACCCGCGAAGAACGCACTCACCAAGTCTTCGCTGTGCGCGTGCGCCTCGATAATCGTTCACGAAAGCTGAGCGCAGGCATGGCAGCAGACGTGGTGATTGCAAGGAAGTAAGGCAAAGCCGTTTCCGGTCTTCAGCCGCAGAGACGCGAAGAAGAGATGATGGGATGATGGGGTGAAGGGATGAAGAAGAGACAATGCCAATCGGGGGCGGCGACCTCCTCATCTATAACGTTCAACCCATAATCGTTAACCTTCGACCGGAAACCGACAACTAATTTTTTTATGACCACAGCGATTGACATCAACGGGCTGACCAAGCGTTTCGGCGCCTTCACTGCCGTTGAGAATGTCAGCTTTTCCGTTGAAACGGGCGAGATTTTCGGCTTTCTCGGCCCCAATGGTTCGGGCAAGTCTACGCTCATTCGTATGCTCTGTGGCTTGATCGCGCCCACAGCAGGCGTAGCGCGCGTGGCTGGTTTCGACATCGAAAAGCAGATTGACGATGTGCGTCGGCACATCGGGTACATGTCGCAACAATTCAGTCTCTATCAAGACCTCACGGTGTGGGAGAACATCAATTTTTACGCCCATGTGTACGGGTTGAAAGGCGAGCGCCTGCAACGTCGGCGCGCAGATGTGCTCGAACTGACACACATCGAAGGCTTCACCGACCGGCGCGCGGGCGCGTTGTCGGGCGGGTGGAAACAGCGTCTTGCGCTTGCCTGTGCACTCGTTCATGAACCGAGCATTATTTTTCTCGATGAACCGACGGCGGGCATTGACCCGGTGGCGCGGCGCGAGTTGTGGGATCTGTTCTTTCATCTATCGAGCGCGGGCATCACGCTCTTTGTGACGACGCACTATATGGACGAAGCCGAACGTTGCGCGCGCGTCGGGTACATCTACAATTCTCGCTTGATTACCTGCGGCGAGCCGGATGATTTGAAACATTTGCCCGAAGTCACGCCATTGCAGGCGAAGTGGGCAGAAGTCAATTGTTCCAACACCACAATTGCGCTCGCCGAATTGAAACGCGCGCCCTACATTTTGGATGCAACCATCTTCGGACAGTCTATTCATTTGCTGATGCAAGAGAGCGAGTCGCTGGTCAGCATCACGACAACATTGGCGCGCATTGGCATCACTGATGTAGAGGTTCAACCGGCGCGGCCTTCGCTCGAAGATGTCTTCGTCAGCCTGACCAAGCGATTTGCCGCTAACAGCAAGACCGCAGCCGGTTCGTAGGTTGCGCGCCCGGATGATGCGAAGGAGTCGTGCCTTGATGAAAGAATGCTGATCGTCTTTGTCTAGGAGCCAAAGCGGATAGAATCATCACCCTCAGCAAGCGATTATGTTCAAAGGATTCGGTTCGATTTTTTACAAAGAGGTTTTGCAAATCAGCCGTGACCCGCTCACGCTCGGATTGATGTTGCTGGTGCCGATGATTCAACTGCTCATCTTCGGCTATGCCATCAACACCGATATTCGCAACATCAAGACGGCAGTTTACAACCTTGATCCCGGCAGCCGCTCGCGCGAGTTGATCGCGGCGTTTGAAAACACCGACTATTTTTTAGTGAGCGAGTATGTAGATTCGGATGAAGAGCTGAATCATGCCATCGTCGCCGGTCGCGCCAAGGTCGGCATTAAAATCCCGCCAGACTATTCCGATCAACTGGCGATGAATCGGCAAACGGCCGTATTGGTGTTGATTGATGGCTCGGATTCGAGCATCGCCACGCAAAGCGTCACGGTGTCGAATTCCGTCGGCTTCAGCAAATCCATTGAGATCATAACCGCGCGCTTGCAAGGCGATTCGCGTCTGCCCATCGAGATGCGCCCCAAGATGCTATTCAATCCCGACTCGCGGTCGGCGAATTTCATGGTTCCGGGGCTGGTCGCCATCATCTTGCAAGTCATCACCACCTTGTTGACCGCTTTTGCCATTGTGCGCGAACGCGAGCGCGGCACGCTCGAACAACTGCTGGTTACGCCGATTCGCCCCTTCGGCTTGATGCTGGGCAAACTGGTTCCATACGGACTGATCGGCTTTTTCGAAGCGTGTACGGTGCTGACGGTGATGCGAGTGATCTTTAATGTGCCGATCAAGGGTTCGGTGATCTTGCTGCTCTTACTTTCGGTTCTGTTTCTGTTTACGGCGCTCTCCATCGGATTATTGATTTCGACAAAAGCGCAGAACCAGATGCAGGCCTTTCAGTTGGCTTTCTTAATCACTCTGCCGTCGGTGTTGCTATCGGGGTTTATGTTTCCGCGTGATTCGATGCCACTGCCCATGAAGATGGTCGGGTACTTCATTCCGGTAACTCATTTCATCGAAATCATTCGTGGCATCGTACTACGCGGCGCAACCATTCTAGATTTGTGGCCGCAGGTGGCGGCGCTTGCCGGAATGGGCATGGCGTTACTGATTCTCAGTGCCCTGCGGTTTCGCAAGAAGGTGGCGTGAGGGATTCGAAAAAAAGGACGGGCGTTGCGATATGCTAAAAGGAGGAGAATGCCTGCACAACAACAACGCCCGGTGAGTAATGGAGGAGGATTCACCCCAAAGCGACAACGCCTTGAATAGCCCGCTCGCGCGCGATGCTCAGGCGCATTGAAATCATCACGGCTTGAGGCTATTTGTCACTCACACCAGCTAATAACGTTAGCTGCCTCCTGCGGTTTCAAAAAAATCCGGCGTTCTTGTAAAAGAATTGTGAAAGAAGTTTCGGGGTCGTCAATTCAGATCGTTCGCGCGGTAGGCGCGGTGATGGAAGCAAAGCGAGCAGGCCGCGAAGAGGCAATACCGTCTATTGCATAGCTAGCGTGGCGCGGCGATTCTGTTGGCGCATGATGGCATGCCTACTTGCCCATCCTATTTTCGTTTGAGGTCTTCGTTGTAAAGCTGTTGATAGGCGCGATAGTTGTTGACCACTTTGGCGACGTAATCTTTGGTTTCCGGCAAGGCGATCTCAACAACCAGTCGGTCAACGTCATTCGACTTGGCGCGAAAAATCCAGCGCTCGACGTTCGCTTCATCTGTGTTATACGAAGCGATGACCGCATAGGAGTTGCTGGGAAAGAGTTTGAATAAGTCCGCGACATAGCGTGAGGCGAAGCGAATCGCCGTGTGCGGCTTGTACAGATCATCCAACTCAAAATCGGTCAGCCCCTCTTCGCGCGCCAGCGGTAGCGCCGTGTCGGCGATGAATTGCATCAAGCCGCGCGCCGCCGCCGCGCTCTTCACCGTCGGATTGAAGCGACTCTCCTGCCGCGCCAATGCCAATACCAGGCGTTCGTCCACACCATAAGCCTGTGCGTATTGTAAGAGCGCGTCTCGATAAGGTGCAGGATAGAGCAACTCAATGAGGTCGCGTGGCAACAAGTCGAGCCGATAATCTTGTGGAATGGATTTGAAAAGCCCCTCTGCGAAATCTATGGCATAGTTCGCTTGATCGCCGCGATGGCTGTAGACCGCCATCGAATAGGACACATCGCTGCCGGAGAGCGGCGCTTGCAACGCGCCGATCTCCTCTTCTTCGCTTTCCGACATCGCCTTGCTTGTCGAACCCAATGCGCTCGCACCGGCCAGTCGCAATTCGCGCGTGCCCTCATCATACAAGCCCAAAAAGAGTAACTCGGCGGCGAGGTTGTGATTCGAGGGGAGGCTCACCGCTTTGCCATCAGTCACCACTTCGCGTCCAACCGGCGCAAGGCGATAACGCCACACGGTGGCATAGGCCGGAAGGCGGCCATAGCTGACCCGCAAAAGGCTGATGAGATCGCGTTGTGCTTTTTCATCGTCAACCAGTCTGAGGGCTTGATGAGCCGCATCCTTCGCCTCCGAAAACCGACCGGCGGCCAGCGCCGCGCGCGCTTGCTGCTGATAACTGCGCGCCAGCGATTCGATAATCGCGCGGCCTTCTTTGGTCTTTGCCAAGGCTTGCAACCGCATAGTCGCGCGGTGACCGAAGTAATTATCGCGTTCGTCAGGAATGGTCAGATACAGTCGCGCTGCTTCACTGATGCGCCCCATCTGTTCAATGGCATACATCCGCATAAATGCCGCTTCACCGCGAATGGGGGCGCTGATCAATCGCGGATAGAGAGGTTGCGCTTGCAACCGCAAGAAGAGTTGCGCCGCTTGTTCAAAGTTGCCGTGCACCAGTTCGATCTTTGCTTCATTGAACAGGCCAACGACGGCCAGCGGTTTGCCTGCATAAAGGGTGCCGATGCGACGCGACCATTCGAGGGCTTCCGGGTATTTGCCCGCATAGCGAAAGCAATCCACCGTATTGCGATATGCGCCTTCGACCGCTTCGCTTTGCGGATAAGCGGAAATAAATTCGATATAGCGGCGCGCAGCATCTTCGTAACGCTGCGCCTTTTGCAGCGCCGTCGCCACCCAGTAATAGCCCTGTTCGCCTTCTTTCTTTGTCGGAAACTCGGCGTGCGCGCGGGCAAACCATTTTAGGGCTTCGTCGAAATTGTCTTCGCGGTAATAGGTGAAGCCGGTTTGATAGAGGGCTTCGGCGCGGTTCTGACTTTGTGGAAAGCGTTCAACGATGTCGAGCAAGTGTGTGCGCGCCTGCGCCCAGTGGCGATTGGTTAGATAAATTCGCGCGCGTCGCAGGGCTTCAAATTCGTCCGGTTGGCTCTTCGCTTGCTGATCCAGTTCGTCGAGTCCCTGCGCGCCTTGTAGAGCGTAATCATCGCGTGACCCTGCTATCAGTTGGTTGAAGAGCGGGCGGGCTGATGATGTGTCGCCGGTCTTTGCATAGGCTTCGCCGAGTCGCGCCATGGCGCTGCGACCGCGCACGCCGACAGCCGAAGCAATCGGTCGCAAAGACGAGATGGTTGATTGGTAATCGCTGCTCTCGCGATAGCTCTCTAACAAGCGATCCCGCGCGCTGACTATCAAGGCGCTGGACGGATAAGCGGCGAGAAGCCGTGAGAGGTATTGCCGTTCGAGCGCCAAATCACCCGCCGCGCGCGCTAGCCCCGCCAAACGATGAAGCGCATACTGGGCAAGCAATGAATTGCGATTGAGGATGTTAAGATAGAGCGCTGTCGCTTCCGCTTGCGCCCCTTTGCGCTCGCACAGTCGCGCCAGCAAATAATCGTAGTGGTTCGCCGTGAATGCCGTCGCATCCGTCGCGCGCAGGTCGCGCACCAACTGTTCGGCGCGGTCGAAATCGCGCGCCTCCATCGCGCCGCGAATCTGTTGCGCTGTCGCACGCAGATCGGCGGCGGCAACGGAATGGATCGAGAAAGCGATAACCAAAACAAACGCGGAAACGACGAATCGCAACATCATACCCCCTCATCTGATCTTGTACCGGCATTATCACACGCGACCAAACGAGGGGCAAGATTTGCCTCTCCGCAGGTTTGCGCCTTCATCGCGCGTGCTATAATCCGCACTTCACCCCGTGCTTTTCGTCTTCAGCGGAGATTGAGTTATGTCCTTATCAAACGATGCGTACTCTGAGATGCATATCAAAGGCGGGCTGTTGCGCTCTCGTTTTCTCTTCATTGCGCTCCATCACGGCACCGAAGCGTGGCAAAAAATTCTTGAACGCCTCAGCGAAGAAGAGCAGCAGGCGTTGGCCGAAATTGATATCGAAGCATGGTATCCGCTCAGCGTGCTGGATGATATTGATCGCGCCATCGCCGAAGACCTCGATGGCAAGCCGGTTGACATCTTCACTCAACTCGGCGAGTTTTCGGCAACCTCAAGTCTGGCAGGACCATGGAGCAGTCTGGTCAACCCGGATATTCACAGTTTTTTAAATCAATCGGCGCTGATTCATCGCGCCTATCAGGACTTTGGCTCGGCCAGCTATGACGAACTGAGCGAAGTGAGCGGCATCCTGAAAATCAACTATGACATTGCCCCGCCGCAGAGCTTTTGCCTCAGCGGCACAGCCTACTTTCGTCGCGCCATTGAATACTGCGGCGCGCGTTCGGCTTCAGTGACCCATACGCGTTGTTGCGGGCGCGGCGATACAGTCTGTGAATTCTATTGCACGTGGCAAGCCTGAAGCGGATAGATTTGCAAGAATAAATGATGGATGCCGATAACCCCATAGCCGATAAACCGAAAGCCTCGCGGTGGCGTGGCAAGCCCATCCTGTTCGTTGCGATCCTGATTGTGATGCTCTCTGTCACTGCGCCCGTATTGTTCGTCAGGTTTATCGCCCAACCGGTGCGCGTTCAGGGTAAAGCCATGTTGCCGACGCTCAAGGATGGCGACCGAATCTTCGTCAGCAAACACTTCGGGAAATTGCAACGCAATGACATCATCGTCTTTCGCTTTCCGCTAGACCCGTCAAAGAGCTTCATCAAACGCATTGTCGGACTGCCGGGTGAAACCATTCGCATGGACAAAGAAGGGCAACTCTTTATTAACGACACGCCGGTCAGCGAGCCGTATCTTCTGCCGACTCGAAACCTTTACCCACACCCCATCGCCGAACAGCGCATCGCTGCCGACCACTACTTTGTGATGGGCGATAATCGCGATGCCTCGAATGATAGCCGCTCGTGGGGCACCGTCTCACAGTCGTTGATCTATGGTCGCTATCTGTTTCGCTGCTGGTCAATAGAAGATGAATCCGAGGAGATTTTTCAGAGATGAGCCGACTGTTTCCTGAGCAATTCAACATGGCCAGTTACTTTCTCGATCACAACATCGAGGCCGGACGCGGTGACAAAATCGCCGTTTACTATCGAGACGATACCTACACCTACGCACAGGTTCAGCGGTTATCGAATCAACTGGGCAACGCGCTGCTTGCTTTAGGGCTGGAGATGGAAGACCGTGTGTTGATGGTGTTGCCCGACTCCATCGAGTTCGTCGCCACATGGTTCGGCATCGCCAAAGTCGGCGGCGTCATCACTATGGTCAATATAATTTTGCCGACTGCCGACTATGCTTATTACCTCAATTACACGCGCGCCAAGATCGCCGTTGTTGATGTGTCGGTGATGGATCGCTTCGCGCCTGCGGCGGCCACTTCGCGTTTTCTCAAACATACGCTCGTCGTCGGCACAACCAAATCCGGCAGCGTCA
>CAYXVU010000007.1:37662-58336 GCA_964468725.1 uncultured Clostridia bacterium | reverse complement strand
GGACAGGGCAATGAATCTCTAACACAAATCAACACAGAGCAACGTTTGTACCTGCAAGTAGATGAGCAGGCCAACAAAGGCACGGGCGCAATATTCCGTTATTGCGGCGACCCGCTAAATCCCTTGAGTCAATGTGTCGGGGAGATATTTTCTCAAAAGCGGAACCCGCTCCTCACTGAAACATTCTCCCGGGTTATTGAAAATGGCAGTGATAAAGGCCTCTGGGATAATTATCACCAGACATATGAATCAATGGTGGATGAGCCAGGCATAAATTTAGACGCAGATCCTCCGTTTGTTCACCAAAAGCCAGGTTGTCCAGAGTGTGCTCATATACATTGGCGCTGGGGGCGCTTTGCTGCCAATCCTATTTTGGGAGGAGGTCCCGCATTTGGTGATCCACCAGGAAGTCCCTTAATCCCTGCCGCTTCAACACAATCAGTAGACTTTGCAGTGGCTCGTTGGCATGAAGGGGAAGAAGACCCGAATGACTATGTTGATTTGGTTTTCAGGTCTCCTGAACCTTTAATACAAGATGTCGTCTTTTGGTACTCAGCTACAGGCCATCAAACTCAAGATTCATTCTTTACGCATGCGGGGTTCTTTAACCCAGCCATTCGAAATGCGACAGCGCAATCCGGTTTGGTATCTGTTACCTACTTCAATCTCTTTGAAGACGGGCCGCTGACTGCGAGTCTGATTGACCTGGCAACCGCAGGAACCTTGCCCGCAGGGTATTCGATCTATGAAAACCTTGCCTACAATATCGAGACCGAAGCGGAGGTTTCGGGGCCGCATACCGTTTCGATTCAAGTTCCGATGGCTACGGACGCGGATGTCTTTGCCAGCCTCCGAATCTTGCACGGCGAGCCGAATCCCAACGACCCAAGCCAAATGATTTTGGCAGATCGAACCATTTTGGGAGAAGACCCGTTGGCTCCTGATTTTGCGACGCTCACCCTCAGCGCCAAAGTTGATGCCTTCAGCCCATTCGTCATTGCTCGCGTCGCTGATGCCGTGCCTCCCGTTACTCTTGCTTCCTTCTCGCAAGAGCCGAATGAACTCGGCTGGTTTCGCAATGATGTCACTGTCACACTCGCGGCTACCGACGATTCCGACATCCGACAGATGGTTTATACCAACGCTCTCACAGGCGTAACCACGACAGCCTTCGGCAATACAGCGACAATCCCCGTCACTATCGAAGGCGGCAATGAAATCTCCTTCTATGCTGTTGACCAATTCGGCAATATCGAATCTGCCAATACGATCTTCGTCAGCCTCGATAAGACGCCGCCGTTCTTCGTCTTCCTTAGTCCGCCGATGCCGGAAGCCAACGCCGCCGGATGGCACAACACCGATGTCACTTTCTTCTCTGTCGCAGACGATGATGTATCCGGCGTTTTTCCTCCCGATAAGACGACCTCGGTCAGCGAGGAAGGCGCAGCCGTCATCGGCACGCTGACCATCATAGACAGCGCGGGCAATAGTCGCTCGCAGTTGACTGCGCCTCTCAAGATTGATAAGACTGCGCCGACAACGACAAATAACATTGTTGTCAATGGCAATCAAGCGACCGTCACACTGAATGCGAGTGACAATCTATCGGGGATTGCTTTGATAAGCTACGCCATCAATGGCGGAGACGTGCAAAGCTACAGCGAGCCATTCACGCTTGCCGGGGCTGGCAGCTATACGATCACCTACTTCAGCGTGGATGTGGCAGGCAACCCGGAGACAACGCAGACGGCCATCGTTACCATTGCCGCACAGCCTTCCACCCTGACCTTGTTCGCCAGCCAAGACAGCTTCCTTCGCAACGGCGCCGACGATACCAACGAGGGCGCCAATGAACGCTTGCGCCTGCAAAGCTCCGGCCATAACCGTGTGCTCGTCGCCTTTGATCTTTCGGGCATTTCGACAACCAACCTGCTGTCAGCGACCCTGATTTTGACCATCGCCGAAAACCCCGACAATTGGGGCGCGACGGGGCGGCTCGTTGATGCGCATCGCCTGCTGACGGATTGGGCAGAAGGCAACGGACGCAATGAGGTGATGATCGGCGGCGGCGCAGGCTTTCGCGGCACGGGCGCGGGGGTGACGTGGAGTTGCGCCAGCGACACGGACATCAGCAACCAACGGTCGGACTGTGCGACGCGCTGGCAGGGCGGGTTGTTCGCGGCGGCGACGGCGGCAGGCGTGCTGCACACGAATGAGCAAAGCGGCGAGGTGCGGTGGGAGGTGACACAGGATGTGTTGGCAGGAGCACAGTTCGGCTGGCTCCTCAAGAAGCGCGACGAGGGACAAGCCGGACAGGTGCGCTACTTCTCTAAAGAAGGCGCGGCGGGCAACCCCACTCTTGTCGCCAGACTCGTCCTCGTCTATCGGCAGTGAGGCGTGCCTAAGAAAGGGCAAGCAGGCTTTCTACGCTCCAGCCTGCTTGCTCTCTTTCCCAACTTGCCCCGCACCCATGATCTGGAAGCGGGCTCAGAAAATCGCTACCAACCACACTGATTTTGGAGAGGTAAGGAATTCAAATGAAAATTCTCTTAAAGCCCTTGGTCATACGGGGCCTGCTAAGCGGGATGGGCGGCTTTTTTATCGGCATTCTCTTGCTCTTTGTTCTCTCACCCGGAAACCAAGATGGGGAGTTAAGATTTTTCAAGAAACCGCTAGGTGGGCTTGTCTTCTGGATGCCCTTTACCTTTCCCTTGCTGTTCTCTGGACTGACAATCACCGGAGCGATGATCGGCTGGGCAGTGCAAACGATCAGGAACCGAATTGCGGGTCGAAAGTATATTAACTTTCTTATCGGATTGATTATTGGAGTATTCATGGGAGTAATTACCTCAGCTATCATTGCCAGAGTCCTTGATTATCTCTTGCTAAGGGATGATCAGTTGGAATTGTATGGCTACTACTTCGTCAAATGTGCAGCAATCATTGGTGCAACGTCGGGAGCCGTAGCTGCACTCACCACTGGCTTGAGCAAACACGAATCTGGATGAGTAAGTTCTTGTGTCTTGATGGTGCAAAGCTACAGCGAGCCATTCACGCTTGCCGGGGTCGGCAGCTATACGATCACCTACTTCAGCGTGGATGTGGCAGGCAACCCGGAGACAACGCAGACGGCCATCGTTACCATTGCCGCACAGCCTTCCACCCTGACCTTGTTCGCCAGCCAAGACAGCTTCCTTCGCAACGGCGCCGACGATACCAACGAGGGCGCCAATGAACGCTTGCGCCTGCAAAGCTCCGGCCATAACCGTGTGCTCGTCGCCTTTGATCTTTCGGGCATTTCGACAACCAACCTGCTGTCAGCGACCCTGATTTTGACCATCGCCGAAAACCCCGACAATTGGGGCGCGACGGGGCGGCTCGTTGATGCGCATCGCCTGCTGACGGATTGGGCAGAAGGCAACGGACGCAATGAGGTGATGATCGGCGGCGGCGCAGGCTTTCGCGGCACGGGCGCGGGGGTGACGTGGAGTTGCGCCAGCGACACGGACATCAGCAACCAACGGTCGGACTGTGCGACGCGCTGGCAGGGCGGGTTGTTCGCGGCGGCGACGGCGGCAGGCGTGCTGCACACGAATGAGCAAAGCGGCGAGGTGCGGTGGGAGGTGACACAGGATGTGTTGGCAGGAGCACCGTTCGGCTGGTTCCTCAAGAAACGCGACGAGGGACAAGCCGGACAGGTGCGCTACTTCGCCAGAGAAGGCGCGGCTGCTAATCCCACTCTCGCCGCCAGACTCGTCCTCGTCTATCGGCAGTGAGGCGGCTTTAGGCGAGGAGAGAAATCTTTCGGCGGCTGAGAATAAAGAACTAGCTAACAGCGGGTAAGAAATGAAAAGAAAAAAATGTTCGACACTGCTTGGACGCGGATCAATAGGAGGAATGTTGGGTGGATTCGTTTACCTACTAACGACCCCGGATGCCCGATACTTGCTCATAAGCGGGCAAGTTTATATAGCTTTAGCTTATATACTGCCAATCACTGCGGTAATCGGAGCAGTGATTGGCAGTATAATCTGGTGGCTCTCAATAAAATCTGGACGCAATATCAGATTAGTTATGAGGGGAGTGATAGGATTTCTTTTTTTGTTCCTAGTTACATTTTTTCTCTCCCTTACTCGATCAACGACAGATCTAGAGCGATTCCAGTTGGCAAAATCTAAAGTTATATATCTGATCGTGTGGAGCATGGTAGTCGGAGCCTGCTCAGGTCTCGCTATTGGCAAACAGATTGACGAAGGTTAAACAATCGGTCTGGATACAGAAGAAGACTGATGAATTCCTGTTGCCTTGATGGTGCAAAGCTACAGCGAGCCATTCACGCTTGCCGGGGTCGGCAGCTACACGATCACCTACTTCAGCCGTCGAAAACTCCGACAATTGGGGCACAACGGGGAGGCTCGTTGATGCGCATCGCCTGCCGCTTGCCCCGCACCTCTGACCTGAAAGAAGACTCAGAAAATCGCTACCAACCAGGCTCATTTTGGAGAGGTAAGGAATTCAGATGAAAACTCTCTTAAAGCCCTTGGTCACACGTGGCCTGCTAAGCGGGCTTGACTCAACCGATCCTTTTGAATGCCCAGATAAACATCTCCAAAAATTCGGCGCGACCATCAACACCAGGCCGTATGAAGAACTCCTGCGGCTGCGGCGCATTCGGCGGAGTCACCGTAAAATGCTGGTTGCCAACCTTGGTAATCGGCAACTCCGCACCGAATCTGCGCAACCACAATTTGCCGCCGCGCACGAAAATATCCATCGTCCAACGATTCGCATAGCTACCGACGTAGCGCAGCATCTCCGCTTCGGACATGGACAAAGCCGGTCGCGGCGCACGCTGCACAGGCTCCTGCGATTGAACCGGCAAGAAGTCATCAAAGGCTTGATAGAGGCGAGGGAATTGCACCCCTTCTTGATTCGCCAGCACAACGATGGCAAGGCGTTGAGCGGGAAAGATTCGCATCTCGCAGCTAAAACCAGGCATTGAGCCGCCATGTTCGAGCATCAACAACCCGCGATGCGGACGTACGAACAAGCCATAGCCATAGCGACTGTCAGCAAAAATGTCTGCCGGAGCCTGACGATACGGAGCCGCCATCTTTTTGATCGCCGCTGCCGGTAAAACCGTTCTGCCGTCGAGACGACCTTCATTCATCAATACCATAGCAAAGCGCGCGAGTTCCTGCGCGTTAGAAAAGAGAAACCCCGCAGGCCAGTGTCGCGCATCATCGGCAAGCGGGCGAACGACAACGGGTTTGTCGTTGCCTTGCGCACGATGGCCGACCGCCATTGCATAGGTCATCGCCAACGTCGGGCGAAAGGTGGTGCGCGTCAGCCCTAATGGGTTGAGTAGAACTTCGCTCATCTCTTCGGCATAGGGCTTACCCATCGCCTCTTGCAAGGCGAGGCCAGCCAGCGAGTAGCCGACATTGGAATATGAGAAGGCTTTGCCGGGAGCGATCAAGCAGACATCATCCGGCAGCGCAAGTAGATAATCTTTGAGGGCGCTCTCATCGTGCAGGCCATATTCCGCCGGTTCATCTTTGACGCCCGCCGAGTGGGTGAGCAGTTGCGCGAGCGTCACCTGTGCCAGTTTCGGTTTGAGTCCGTTGATGTAGGAGCCTATGGGCGCGTCGAGTTTGAGTCTGCCCGTCTCGGCAAGCGTGACGATGGCCGCAGCCGTGAAGGTTTTGGTCACCGAACCGATTTGAAAGAGGGTATCGGGCGTCACCGCTGCACCGGTTTCAAGGCTCGCTACGCCGAAGCCTTTGGCAAACACGATGCGGTCGTCTTTGACGATGGCAAGCGCAAGGCCGGGAATGTTTGACTCTTGAAGTTCTGCCAGCGCGGCTCGTTCAAGGCGGGCAAAATTGCTTTGCGGTTCGGACTGGGCGCGCAGGGTTGCAGGCAAACCCATTGCGAATATGAAGACGAGAGAGAAGATCGTTCGCATTCGCATCATCCTCCTGCGTTGAAAAGATGGCCACCTCCGCGCCTTGCGTCTTTCAAATCCGCGCGCCGATTTCACTCCAATGGTTTGAGGTCGCCAAGCAGAGTCGGAACTAACTCTGCTACGGTCGGGTGAATGTGCATGGCGCGTTGGATAACCGTGTAGGGCGCTTTTGTATACATCACATCTAAAATCATGTGAATGAGTTCGTCGCATTCGATGCCGAGCAACGACGCGCCGAGAATCTCTTGGCTCTCCGCATCAACCAGAATCTTCATAAAGCCCTGCGTCTCGCCTTTTTCATAGGCTCGCCCGACGCGACTCATGGGCATCTTGCCGATCAAGGCTTTGCGCCCGGATTTTCGCACCTCTGCTTCAGTCAATCCGGCGCGTCCGAGCGGCGGGTCAATATAGAGTGCATAAGCCGTGATACGGTCGCTTACACGACGCGGGTCGTTGTCGAAGAGGTTAGCGGCAACGATTTCGAAATCGTTATACGAAGTGTGGGTGAATGCGCCCTTGCCGTTGCAATCGCCGAGCGCCCATATGCCTTCGACATTGGTGCGAAGCTGATCGTCAACCTTGATGTAGCCGCGTTTATCGGTTTCGATTCCGGCTTTGTCCAAACTGAGGTCTTCGGTGTTGGGCACACGTCCGACGGCAAGCAACAGGTGCGAACCGACGATCTCGTTATCGCCCTGCGCGCAATCGAGTTTGACGGCTACTTGCGCGCCGCGATTTTCTACGGTCATGCACTCAGCATTGAGGTGAATAGCGATGCCTTCGTTTTCCAATATCTCTTTGATGGCATCCGACACGTCCTCGTCTTCGCGTTTAACCAAACGCGGGTTGCGATCAATGACGGTCACCCGGCTGCCGAAGCGTCTGTACATCTGTCCGAACTCCAAACCGATGTAGCTGCCGCCGATGACGATCAGATGATCGGGCAGAAAATCTACCTCCATCATTGTTGAGTTGTTGAGGTAGCTCACCGTCTCGATTCCGGGCATCGCAGGGACAGAAGCGCGACCACCGACGTTGATGAAAATCTGTTCGGCTTCCAATAGGTCGTCACCGACGCGCACGGTATGCGGCGCTTCGAAGCGTGCGTGCCCCTGATAGACGGTCGCGTTCGGGAGTCCCTTCATCCAGCTTTCAACGCCGCTGTTCGAGCGCGCAACGACGGCATCTTTACGCGCTTTGACAGCTTTCATATCCACGCGGATGTCGCCGTCAAGGAGCACGCCGTACTCGGCGGCGCGGCGCGCAACATAAGCCGTGCGCGCGCTGGCAACCAACGTTTTGGTCGGGATGCAACCATTGTTGACGCAAGTGCCGCCAAAGCGTTTGCGTTCGATGACGGCGACTCTCTTACTGGCATCGGAAAATTTTGCCGCCAGCGACGGGCCAGCCTGTCCTGTGCCAATAATGATCGCCTCATACTTTGTCGTCATGCTCTCCTCCTGAACCTTCATCTAATGAGCGATTCGCGTCGCACCCCTTTGCAATAAACCATAGAGATTTGTCGGGCAATAAGGGCAACGGGTTTCGGCTCCTCATTCTCGTTTCCTATTTTGCAACTGTCCGCTTCAGAATGCGGGTAGATTTTGCCTAAGCCATATCGCCTCTGCAACCACAAGCGGGTCGGGGTCTGTGTGAGCGCGTTCGAGAAGGGGCGCTGTCCGGCGCGCGTCAAGTTGCGCCAAAGCCCATAGCGCGTGACTGCGAATGAGCGGCTCCGTATCGCGCTCGATGCGTTCGATGAGCGCGGGCACTGCTGCTGTGCATTTGATGTTGGCGGCGACGATGGCAGCGTTACGCAACAGACCTCTGCGTTTAGGCCGCAGAAGCGGCGTCCCTTTGAAGCGAGCGCGAAATTGATGGTCGGTGGCGATAGAGAGCAGTTCAACTACATCTAACTTTGCGCCAACGCCAGCTTCAGGGTGAAACTCTGGCCAATCGGTATCGGCAGCAAAGCGATTGAACGGGCACACATCTTGGCAAATATCGCAGCCGAAAATCCATTCGCCGATTCCGACGCGCAGGTCATGCGGGATTGCGCCTTTGTGTTCGATGGTCAGATACGAAATACAGCGGCGCGAATCCAACCGATAAGGCGCGGCAAAAGCAGATGTCGGGCAAGCGTCCAAACAGTGATGGCAAGTGCCGCAACTGACCAGCACGCGCCGGTCTTCGCTTGGCAAATCGAGGTCAATAAAGAGTTCCGCAAGAAAAAACCATGAGCCGCTTTGCGATTGCAGGAGGTTGGTATTCTTGCCGAAAAAACCGAGTCCGGCGCGCACCGCAACCGCCCGCTCAAGCAGCGGCACAGCATCAACGAAAGGGCGCGCATCGAGTTGGCGCCCTGCGAGCCTCTCTATCTGCGCCGCCAATTCCCTGAGTTGCGGTTTGATGACTTCGTGATAATCTCGACCCCAAGCATAACGCGCGACGCGGCCATAGCGATGCTCGTGAGAAAATGGCGGCGCGGTCACGTAGTAATTGATCGCCAGCGTCAGGATCGAAGCCGCTTGCGGCACGATGCGGCGCGGGTGCGCGAGCAAATCCGGGCGACGCGTCATATAGGCCATCTCCGCCGCAAACCCTTCTTGGCACCATCGCTGATAGGCCATCTCATCGAGCGTCAGCGGTTCGACAGAAGTGATGCCGACAACAGTGAAGCCGAGACGACGGGCGGCAGATTTGATTTGCGCAACCAGATCATTCATTCCAATCCCATTGATTTGAGCAGAGCAGAAAATCGCAAGCCGGGATCAGGTGGAGCCTGGTGTTCAAGACATCGTCGTTGGTCTGCTGATCCAGCGTCCGATCTTCGAGGCATTCGGCGGCAAAATAGATAGCCCCCATGCCGCCTGCTCCAAGCAAAGCGAGAGGGCAGCAAGGTGCGATGTTCGTAGCTGGCGTGAGCCTTTCTTTCATCAAGCAAATTTCGATTTCGTCAGCCAAGATGGAGTACAGCGTGCGGCAAGGAGTATGTTTTCGATTCCGGCTGCGGTCAAGCCATCACTTTCAGCCCAAGCTATTGCTTGGCCTCTCGCCGAAAAGTTAAGATGTCGGGCATGCAAGAGCGCAGCGCAGCCATCATCGTCATCGGCAATGAGATTCTGACTGGCAAGTCCGAAGATCAAAACGCCCGCTTGCTTATCAAAGAACTTCATCAACTGGGCGTTGCCTTGCAACGAATCGTAATGATTCCCGACGACATTGAAGAGATTGCCAAAACCGTTGGCGAGGCGGCAGCGCGCTTCGATTTTGTCTTTACATCGGGCGGCGTCGGCCCGACTCACGACGATATGACGATTGAAGGGGTGGCACGCGCCTTCGCGCGCACGGTCGTGCGCCATCCGCAACTCGAAGCCATGCTGCGCGGCTACTTCAAAGAGGAGACTGACGAAGCGCGGTTGCGCATGGCGGACGTGCCGGAAGGTTCCAGTTTACTTTATGACAACGGGTTGCGTTGGCCGGTGTTGATGATTGAGAACGTCTATGTGCTGCCCGGCGTGCCGGAGCACTTCCGCAGCAAGTTCGAAGCGATCCGCGAGCGCTTTCGCGCCGCTCCCTTCTTCGGGGCAGTCATCTATACCAACGAAGACGAATTCGATATTGCCGGACGGCTCAATGAGGTGGCGGCGCAACACGCAGAGGTTGAGATCGGGTCGTATCCCAACTTCGGAACCGAAGACCATCGCGTGAAGATCACCATCGAATCGAAAGAAGCGGCGGGAGTTGAACGTGTCCGCGCCGCGTTGCTCGAACGTCTAGACGCTGCCCAAATTGTGCGCGTGGAATAATCCGTCGGAAGATACTCCCTAGCTGATGGTCTTACGGATAGGAGATGGAAGGTTGAAAGCCCGATGCGCGAGCCGTCAACCTTCGATCTTCAACTGGCAACTTCGGATTGTTTATCGCCCGATGACGCCGACCAACTCTTCGACGGCGGCAGCGGAGCGGTGCAAAGCGGCGCGCTCTTCGGCAGTCAGGTTGATCTGAATGATCTCTTCAATGCCGCGCTCGCCAAGTTTCACCGGCACGCCAACGAACAAGCCGTTGATGCCGTATTCGCCTTCGAGGTAGGCGGCGCAGGGCAGAATTTTCTTCTTGTCCTTGAGAATCGCTTCAACCATCTCAACCGTTGCCGCAGAAGGCGCGTAGTAGGCCGAGCCGGTTTTGAGCAGACTGACGATCTCTGCGCCGCCGTTGGCCGTGCGCGCGACGATCTTGTCAATCTGATCTTTAGGCATCAAGTCGGGCAGCGGGATGCCAGCAACCGTCGAATAACGCGGCAGCGGCACCATCGTGTCGCCGTGTCCGCCGAGCACGAAGGCATTGATGTTTTCGACCGACACGCTGAGGGCTTCGGCGATAAAGCAGCGCATGCGCGCCGAATCGAGAACGCCTGCCATGCCGATGACGCGCTCTTTCGGCAGCCCGGAATGTTTGAGGGCGACATAACACATCGCATCCAACGGATTCGAGACGACGATGAGGATGGGATTTTTAGAATACTTCATGATCTCATCAGTCACCGAACCGACGATGCCCGCGTTGGTCTTCAACAGATCATCGCGGCTCATGCCGGGTTTTCGCGCCAACCCCGAAGTGATAACCACGATGTCGGAATCGGCAGTCTCCTTGTAGCCGTTGGTGCCGACGAGCCGCGAATCGTAGCCTTCGACGGGCGCGGCTTCCGCCAGGTCTAACGCCTTGCCCTGCGGCATGCCTTCGATGATGTCTACCAGCACAACATCGCCAAGCTCTTTATCGGCGAGTCGCTGCGCCGCCGTCGCGCCGACGTTTCCGGCTCCGACAACGGTAATTTTCTTTCTGGCCATTTTCCCTCCATGACATAGGTGTGAAAGTACGCAATTAAAATGAAGGGCAATTCTAGCTCACCGTCTCGAAATCGTAAATTTGAAATGACCGCAAGTGAAAGAGAAAGAGTAGAGAAAGAATTGATCCGGCGTCATAAAAAGCGGGTAATGGTGCGGGCAGGTTTAGTGGGAAGCAACCATAGCGCCTGTGGCAAAGAACGTAGCTCGGACCGTCTGAGAACTCTCCCCAATTCGCAGACGGGTTGCACCAGTACGGCTCGTGCAAGCCTCGCCCAACCGCTTGCCAGCAGGCGCTACGGTATCTCGAAAAATACTCAGTCTCCGCCTTCGCGCTCCCCTCTTCGGCTTGTGTCTTCGCTCGTTGCGCCAAAGAGGATGTCGGACAGGTCGAGTCCGGCGCGGCGATCTAAATCACGCTCAATCGTCTTAATCTTCGTGCGGTGCTCTTGAATCGCCGTTGCCAATCTGGCCAGTTCATCGGCATGCAGGTTTTGAATCTGCGATTCGAAGGTCACTAATTGGACTTTCAGCGCCTCCAATTGCTGCTGCTCGCTGCGTGCGATCAGGTCATTGACCATAGCCTGCAATTCACTGCGAAACTGCTCGGCATTGAGCGCCGTCTGGGCTGGCTCCTTGGCTCTGCCGAAGAGGTCTGTACGCAGAGCAAACCCGCTGCTGCCGATATGGATTTCCGTGCCGAGGATGGCCAGCAGCAGCATGGCGGTCGCCACACCGGCCATCGCTTTTGCCCACAATGGCGTCACGGTGAAGAGGTCGCGCAGGGCTGCGATGAAGGATCGCGGCGCAGGGTGTGGCGTGCCTTCGAGGCGCAGGACAGGCAGGTCATCGAATTGCCATTGTTGGAGCGCGTCGCGGACATGTTCGAAGGCGTTCAGTTCCTCCTTGCATTGAGCGCAATCGCGCAGGTGTGTTTCGAAGCGACGGGTCTCGTCGGCAGTGGCCTCGCTGTAGAGATAGGCGACCAGCAACTCGTGCATCTCGCAGGTGGGGATATTGGCATTTTTTTTCATGATGACAACTCGTTTCCCGGTCGGTCGCACACCGTCGTTTCGACGGGTCGCTCAGCCCGATCAGATGGCTTCGCGCAGATGATTGAGCCGTTTCCGCATTTCCGCAAGCCCGGTGTACATTCTCGTCTTCACGGTTGAGAGGGGGATGCCCAAAATCTCAGCGATCTCGGCAAATTTCAGCCCTTCGTACTCCTTCATAATAATCACCTGCCGCATCTCTGCGGGCAGGGCTTGCAGGGCGCGGCGCACGTGGCGCGCAATCTGTTCCTGCTGAATGTGGTTGCCGAGTTCCCGGTCTTCGACAGCGATTTCAAAGCCCGTCTCTTCGCGTTGTTCTTCAAGCGAGATGAACGTTTTGCTGCGACTGCGCAGCTTGGTATTGCAGATATTGAGCGCGATGCGATAAATCCATGACGAAAATTTCGCTTCGCCGCGAAACTTCGATAGGTTGCGATATGCTGATAAGAAGGTTTCTTGGGTTGCGTCCTTCGCCTCCTCATCCCGCCCCAGCATGCGCAGCGTCAGCCCATAGATGTGACGCTCCCAACGGCGCACTAACACATTGAAGGCTTCCGGCTCGCCGCCGAGTATCTGCTCGATGATTTGCGTGTCACTTGCGTCCAAGCTATCGCGCCGCCTATCTTCCGATTGTTGGTCCATCCGCTTCGCTAGTATAGACGAATGGCGGGTCGGGAAAGTCTGAAAATCTGTATGGGCGGGCATACAGAGAAGCGCGTCAATCGCGCCAAACGCAAACCGGAATGCGAAAAGGATGGTGCGAAGAGGGCGAATCGCTGGTTATCTATCGAGCGGAACTTTATAATGCCCGCGCACCCCAGTCAGATTGGCGAGACAAGGAGCGATGTGCCCTTTCGAGTAATTCTGAAAGAACTGGTTGACAGCGTCGAAGGCGCGGAGGGCGCGATCCTGCTCGATGCAGACGGCGAAGCCGTGCAGTGGCATGCGAAGATAGACGGCATGCGCTTACAACTGCGCGGAGCGTATCTGGCTGTCACCATGCAAGCAGCGCGTGCCGCCGCTTCGAGCATAGCCTGCGGAGACATCCAGCCTCTGATCGTGCGCTACGAACAGGCCAGTTACGTGCTGTGTGAGATTGATGACAAATTTTTCATCGCTCTCGAATTGTGCGCGACAGCCAATGTCCGGCTGGCGCTTGAACGCAGTGCGCCCATCATCGAACGGCTCATCGAAGCAATCGGGAATTGACGCCACTGGCAGGGCAATCAGAAGTGAACTTGTATCTGAATGGGCACGCGGGTGAGGGTAATCGGGCGACCGTTGACCATCGCCGGTCGAAACTTGCTCCGTCGCAGAGATTCAATGGCGGATTCGGTCATATACGAGACCGGATTGACGACTTCGATATCAGTGACCCTGCCATCGGCAGTGAGTGTGACCTTCATGATAACCGTTCCGATGACCTTATTCTCCTGCGCTTCAGGGGTCACAACCGGTCGAGGGCGATAGAGCCATTGAAACGGTGTGTAGGCGTTGCCGCGAATCTCCGGGATGCGGTGGTAAGCAATCTCAGAAAGCCCGCCATCAGGCGATCCGTACTTGCCGCCGCCCGTACCCCCTTGTCCTCCCGGCCCACCGCCGGGGCCGTCATTGTTGCCGACGCCGGGGCCGCGACCGTTGCCTAATCCTCCGCCTGTGCCGGTGCCGGGGGACGGCGGCTCATCCATTTTGGCATTGGGCACGCCAATCGTCGCGTCAGCAGGCGGTGGAGTTGTCGAATCAGGGCCTTGAATGTTCGGGTTTACCGCCAGTTTGGGATCCGGCTTGGGCACGGCATTCAGTTTAATGATCGGCAAGGTGGCAAGCACTTGCGGCAGGACGCCTCCGGTGGCGCGCCGTCCGGCTTGCTGCCCGCCGCCACCGCCGCCGCTCTTTTTTCCATCGCCTTTCGGAGCTTCCGTTTTCGGCACTTCAATCTTTTCGGGCTTCGAAGTAAAGTCTGTCGGAGCCAAAATCTTTACGACCGTAAGAGGATTCTCTTCTGCGTTGGCCGGGCGCAAGCGGTCGGCTGCGATCATCGCGCCAATGAAGGCCAAGTTGACGAGCAATCCGAGCCCGAGGCCGAAACGCAGCAAGCGACGACGTTTCCGATCTTTATTCTTATCGGTGAAGAGGGCGAGCAAAAAGCCGCGCGGGTCGCGCGCCAGTTCGCTCAACGCGCGCACCAATTCGGCGCGCAGGCGAGAGAGCAGGCTTTCATGTTCAAGTAGAGAAAAGGGACGGGCTTCAGCCATATTGACCGACTTCACCAATTTGCTTGTGGTCACAGAAGCCATGATGCGGGAAACATCTGCGCCTTGTAGACAGGCACGAAGGCCGCGAACTTTGTGTCAAGCTCGCGGCCAGTTCAAAATCGAAACGGTTAGCGTAAGTTGAACTCGATATCTACGGTCTGGTAGTAGGCAACGCTCTGCCCGCTCTTGGTCGCCGGTCGAAACCGCATCTGATAGGCAGCGCTGATGGCTTGCTCATTCAATCCATCCGGCAAGCCGCCGCCAACGATGCTGACGCGCTTGACCGTGCCATCTGGGCCAACCAATACGCGCACGCGCACGATGCCGGTAATCTTGTTCTTACGCGCCTCTTCTGTATAGAGCGGGCGCGGGCGATTGAGGAGTATCGGTTTGGTGTCCACAGAGGTTGCAGGCGTGTTGGGGTTACTACCGCCGCCCAAACCGGGCACGCCGCCGCCAGTGTTATACCCGGAACCGGGTCCGCCGCCGCGTCCGTCACCGCTACCAATGCCGCCACCCTTGCCCGTACCGATGCCGTTACCTTCGCCGGGACCGGCTGAAGGGGGGCCGGGAACGCCTGTCGGCAATCCGGTCGGCACGTCAATCTGTCTGGTCGGCTCGAGTCGGGGGTCAATTTGAATGGTTTCCGGAACCGGCAGCAAGGGATTGGGTTTGGGAGGCTCTGGGGTTGGCGCGATCATGGGCTGAGCCAGTGAATGTTTCGGTAACTGCCCTTGTGACGGAGGGGTCGGCGTCTTTCTGCCGCCGCCGCCGCCGCCGCCCGCCTTTTTGCCATCGGCTTTCGGCGCGTCAATGGGCTGCGATTTCAGATCATCAGGATTGACCATGGTGATGACGGTCAGTTCCTGCGAATCGGCTTGCACAGGCGCATCGCCAAAAAATTTGTACCAAGGAAACAGCACGGCAAGTGAAAGAGTGGAAAAGACGAGCACGGCGATGGCGATTCCGAACATCAGCCGTTCTTTTCGACGGCGACCGCCGAGTCCGTCGCCGGTTATGGCGCTTTTCATAAAACCGACTGGGTCGGCAGCGAACTCCCGAAATCCTTCCGCACATTCTTTCAACAGTCGGGCAATGATGGACGGTTCTTCAATGAAAGAGCCTTCGAATAATCCTTTATCTTGCATATCCTCCCTCCTGAAGCCTACTGGGGCTTAGAGGCCATTCTGCTCTGTACTGCTTGTCTCCGTAGGTTATGCCTGAAGACAAGATAATGCTATTCTCCCTTGCCGCTCTCAGACGTGTCAAGTTTTTCGTATTTGAGCTACGCTTCCCATATCTCTGTACCATGTTGGCGGTGCGTTTGCGAAGGGATTGTTTGGTCATCTACCTGAATTTTGCTCCCCAGATTGTTGAATGACTGTAACGATTCGACTTGCAGCCATTGTTGCATCTCGCCCCGCAAAACGGTTGATGGTTATTGCGGCGAGAAAGATGCCTGCATCGCTCTCCGACTTAGAAATCCTCAGTCAGGGATATTTCATTCCCGACCTTGGGATTACTGGTCGCCCGGTTGAAAGCGCAAAAACGCGCCATCGAGTCCGTATGCCCAACCTGCCTGTTTGCTGACAAACGCGACGCCGATCAATTTCTGAGGCGTCTCCTGGCTGGCGTTTACCCAGGTCTCGCCGCCATCAGGAGTGAATAAGATCGCGCCTTCATCGCCGACTGCCCAACCGTGATTGCGGTCGGTAAAGAAGATGTCGCGCATTTTGAACTGATCTTTGATCTTATAAATCTTCGCCCAAGTGCGCCCGCCATCAGTGGTCTTTGCCAGCCGTCCGCTGCGCCCGACTCCCCAGCCTTCCGACTCGGTTATGAAAAATACCGATCGGAAGACATCTTCCGGTAATTTCGCCTGAATTTTTGCCCAGTTCAAGCCGCCATCCGACGTTTGATAAAACGCGCCTTCCAGGCTGCTCGCCCAAGCGTGCTGGGCATCAAGAAAAAAGATGTCTGAAATACTGTGTTGAAACGGGTAGGGCACGGAGTTCCAGTTTTGCCCGCCATCCACCGTAACCAGAAAGATGCCCGGCTGGTCTGCATACTCGTCTTTGCGTCCGCCCCCCCATGCCCAGCCATGCTGCGCATCGAGAAAGAAGATGCCGTCAATCTGTTCCGGCTGTTCGATCTCTTTAGGCTGGCGATACCCCAACAGTTTCAGGGTGATCGTTCCGGCTTTGCGTTGCAGCGCCCAATTGGCGCCGCCGTCTGCTGTGTGGAGAATGTTGCGATCAATCGTCAGCGCCCAACCTTGCAGCGGATCAACAAACCAGACCGAGCGAATCTTATGTTTGAACTGATCGGTAATCGGTTTCCACGACAGACCGCCATCCGTGGTCTGCAACACTTCGAACCCTTGATTCGCTTTGAGCGGGTCTTCTTTCGGTTTTTGCGACCCGGTCTTTTTGGCTTTGCGGCCTTTACCGACTTCAGCGTTCTCCTCTTCTTCAACGACGATAGAACTGCGGTCGGTCTGTCCGTTGAGCCAGCCAACCGTCTCATTGACAAAGTTCATGCTGTAAAAAGCGTCGCCGGTGTTGGTGTCTTGTATCAACCAAACCCCCGGCGGTTTGGCTTTCGAACAGGCACTGGTAAGGAGGAAAAGAGTCGCAATCGAGACGATCAGAGCTATAGTTTTGTACATTCACGCTTCCCTATCTTGTATGGTGTACAACTGAGCGAACGATCTGATTTTCATTGCTCGCAAAAATTCTAACATCGTAACGCCGCGCGCATAAGTTGAAGAGGGTAACGTCACCCCTAGGGGTCGGATACGTGGCCTTGCGCGTCGGTTGCCTGCGCCTCTCTATGGAGTTGGTCGTTGACACTGAGCAAAGCGGCTTCCTATACTTTTCGCGCATGCGGTTGCTTGGTCTCGATCTGGGTACAAAGAACATCGGCGTTGCAGTATCGGATGCACTTGGCATCAGCGTGCGCGCGGTGGAGACCGTGCGGCGCACCAAACTCGCAGATGACTTTGCGCGGCTCGCCGCGTTGGCTGCCGAGTTAGAGGTCGAAGGCGTCGTCATTGGCTTACCGGTTCGCCTCGATGGCTCGCTTGGCGATGCGGCACAGCGCACCTTGCAATTCATTGAACAATTCAAAGCCACTATCGCCGTCCCCGTCTTTATGCAAGATGAGCGATTGACCAGTTACGAAGCCGAGCAGATGATGATCGAACGCGGCCTGAATCGCGAGCAGCGCCGCGCTCAGTCCGACGAGTTTGCCGCCATCCTCATACTGCAAGATTATTTGGCGACAAGGAGAACCGAACGCTGAACTCGAATCTTTCATCCGGTGACCTGTTCCCTGCGCCCCGTGAGGAGGCAGTTTCGCCTCTGCAACCTCGTCCGCGCAAGCGGCGCGGATGTTTGGGGCTGCTGCTTTTGCTCGTCCTCCTCATTGTCGCGGGATTTGGCCTGTTTTTGTGGGTCGGCAATGCCGTCAGCACCCCAGTCGAGCACCCGTCCGCCGAGCACATCATCGTCATCGAATCGGGAACCGGCACGCAAGCCATCATTGCGAAGCTGGAAGCCGCGGGCATCGTGCGCCATCCGGCGGCGCTCAAATTTTACCTCTCGGTCACAGGAGGAAGCGCCCGGCTCAAAGCCGGTTCTTACAAATTCAAATCTCCGATCTCTCCCCTTGAAGCCCTCGAACAGATTCAAGCGGGCGGCATAGCCTTTGAGCGCGTCACCATACCGGAGGGCTTCAATCGCTTCGACATCGCCGAGCGGCTCGCCAAAACCGGCAAAGCATCAGAGAAAGAGTTCCTGCGTCTGCTCAATGATATCTCCCTCATCGCCACCCTCGATCCTGGCGCGAAGAATCTGGAAGGCTACCTCTTCCCCGACACCTACAACTACGGGCCGGACACCAAACCCGAAGATTTGGTGCGCGCGATGGTCGAACGATTCAAAGGTGTCTTCAAGCCCGAATGGCGGTCGCGGGCGAGCGAACTGGGAATGTCTATCCGCTCGGTCGTTACGCTCGCTTCGATGATCGAAGAAGAGGCGCGGGTCGCGGATGAGCGCCCGATCATCGCTTCGGTCTTCAAAAATCGCTTGCGCATTGGCATGCCGCTCGCCAGCGATCCGACCTTCATCTACGCTTCGATCTTGGCAGGTGATTACGACGGCAACCCCAATCAACCGCGCCACCGACAACGCAATTCGCCATATAACACCTACATCAATACCGGGCTGCCGCCCGGCCCCATCGCCTCACCGGGTCGCGCCTCCATCGAAGCCGCGCTCTACCCCGACGACACGGACTTTCTCTATTTTGTGGTCAGCGGCACGGAAGGGCGACACAAATTCTCGCGCACCTCTGCCGAGCATGATGCGGCGGTCGCCGAATATCGCCAGCAACAGCGCGAACAGCAGAGACGGCAATAAAGAGAACGCGTGTGACAAAGTAGCGGGTTGCCAAAACCGCTTCAAAAAGAGAGCGAGGAGGCGAGCTATGACTCGCTTCCTCGCTTTGATCTAGTGATGAAGATTGCTCGGTTCAATCGCCGCGCGGACGTTCGCTCAGTTGCACGGAAACTGTGAGGCGTCGCCCTTGTCGAAGAATCTCCAACTCCACCGTATCGCCCGGTTTTTTGCCTTCCAACGCATTGGGCACGTCTTGCGTCGTCGCCACTTTCTTTCCGTCTATCGCCAAAATCACATCGCCGATCTGTTGAATGTACGCGCCATTGATCGTGTTGCGGATAATTGCCGCGCGCAGACCGGCGCTGGCCGCTCCGCCTGTGCGATAGACTTGCGCGATGATAATGCCGCGATCAACCGAGAGAGCAAGGTCTTGCGCCAACCCTTCATCCAGCGGGATGGTGGCAATGCCCAGCCAAGGTCGGGATACGTAGCCTTTGGCAAGCAGGTCGGGAATAATCTGTTTGGCAATATCAACCGGAACGGCAAAGCCAATGCCGACCGAGCCGCCGCCCGACGTGCTATAAATCGCCGTATTGATGCCAATCATTTCACCTTTGGCATTGAGCAACGGGCCGCCGGAATTGCCGGGATTGATTGAGGCGTCGGTTTGAATCGCGCCTTGAATCGTGCGATTCGAGGCGCTGTCATAGAGTGGCCTTTCCAGTCCGCTGATGATTCCTGTCGTCAACGTCTTCTGCAACCGAAAGGGGTTGCCGATGGCCAGCACTTTTTGCCCGACCTGCAATCCCGTCGAAGTGCCGAGCGGAATCGCCGTCAGTTTGTTGGCCGGAGCCTCCACTTTGATGACCGCTAAATCATGGTCGCGATCCGAGCCGACGAGTCGCGCCGGATAGGTATCTTCGTTGATCTGTACCTCCAGTTCGGTCGCGCCTTGGATGACGTGAAAGTTGGTCAGAATATGTCCCTTGTCATCAATGATCGCGCCGGAGCCAGTGCCTTCGGAAGGAAAGGCGCCCCAAAAGCTGCGCTTGTAACCGCGATTGGTGATGTTGACAACTCCAGGGCTGTATTTACGATAGATTTCGATATTGTTCTGTTCGTCGGTGGCCACTGTTGGTTCGGCAATGGCTACAGGTTCGAGCGCCGCAACGCTGACTTCGCTTTTCTCGATGGCGCGATCCACACAGGCGACCAATACCGCCGATATGAGTGCCGAAAAGAGCACGAGCATGATAAGTTGTTTGCCCGATATTCGATACATAACTCCATTCCTCCTTGCAATCTGTTCGCTATCTCGAAACTAGCACCGGTCTAAAACGGTGTCAATTTTATAACGCCCGTCGTCAGGCAATCGTTGCATGGCCTTTATCCAACACGCAGGATGAAGCTCTCGGTTATCTCTGGAAGGGTTGCTGATCGGGGCTCAGGCAGTTGATCTTGCAGGCAAAACAAAAGCGCAGGCTTCTGAATCATTAATCAGAAGCCTGCGCGGAAAGGGGTTCACACACTCGCTTACTTAATGGTCAGCGAAAAGGTCTTACTACCGGTTGCGCCGACAGAATCTCTGACAGTTAGAGTCACTGAGAAGGTGCCGCTGACGGTCGGTTTTCCAGAGATTGTACCGGTCGAGCTAATAGCAAGTCCGGCAGGCGCGCCCACCATTGACCAAGTGTACGATCCTTTGCCACCCGTCGCCTTGACCGTGTACGTGTAGCTAACGCCTTTTTGGCCATTGGGCAGTGAGGTGGCCGTGATAACCGGCGGATTTGACCCGCCGCCGCTGGTGACAGTAACAACGACATTGGTGGAAGCTGCGCCGAAGAAGGTTGAACCTTTGACCATCTTCCACTGGAAGTTGTAACTGCCTGCCGTGCTCGGCGCGGTGACCGTGAAGTTGAAAGTCACGCTGCCGCCCGGCGCGACCGACGACGGCAGATTGACGCGATTCAATCCCCAGGTCGTGTTGTCTTGTGGGTTCTGCGACCCTAACTTGTAGTTGGTCGTATCCCAGGTCGTCGTCCCGTTGTTCTGCATCGTCACCGATACGCTGACGCTCTGCGAAGCCGTCATCGTCGTCGCTACACTTTGGGTCACGAACGCCGCACTATCCGTACCTCCCCCGCCGCCGCTG
>CAYXVU010000007.1:0-37562 GCA_964468725.1 uncultured Clostridia bacterium | reverse complement strand
CGCTACACTTTGGGTCACGAACGCCGCACTATCCGTACCTCCCCCGCCGCCGCTGCCAACTTGAATGGCAACGTTGGTAGACATGTTGCCGAAGTAGCCGGAAGCCGTACGTTTCATCTGCCATTGGAAGTTGTAGAGGCCAGCGGTAGATGGGGCACGAACTTTGAAAGTGAAAGTGAACTGGCCGTTGACAGAAATGAGCTTCGTCAAACTCACCGAGGTCAATCCCCACGTTGCATTGCCTGCGGGGTTTTGCGAACTCAAGGAGAATCCGGTTGAACTCCAACTTGATGCACCAGTGTTCCGCATGGTCACCGACACGGTGTATTGCACGCCGGGCGTCATCGTTGTCGGCACCGATTGCGATACGAATGCCGCGTCATAGGTTTCCCCGCCGCCGCCGCTGCTGGTGACGTTTACGACCACGTTGGTAGAAGCCGCGCCGAAGAAGGTCGAACCTTTGACCATTTGCCATTGGAAATTGTGCGTGCCGATGATACTCGGCGCCGAAACAACAAAGTTAAAAGTCACCGAAGCGCCCGGTGCGACTGACGACGGCAGATTGACGCGATTCAATCCCCAGGTCGTGTTGTCTTGTGGGTTCTGCGACCCTAACTTGTAGTTGGTCGTATCCCAGGTCGTCGTCCCGTTGTTCTGCATCGTCACCGATACGTTGACGTTCGTTGAAGCGGTCATCGTCGTCGCCACACTCTGCGACACGAATGCCGCGCTATCCGTACCTCCCCCACCGCTGCCAACTTGAATGACAACATTTGTAGAAGCCTGACCGAAATAGCCGGCGCCGGATTGATAGCATTGCCACTGAAAGTTATAGGTGCCGGGTGTGCTAGGCGCAAATGCCGTAAAGGTAACATTGAGCGTTTGACCGGGCTGCACAATAAAGCCCGGCAGGGTTACTTGATCGCCGCCCCAAGTGGTATTGCCGGTGGGATTTTGTGAGCGCAAGGCGAAGCCTTGTGAACCGTCCCACATCTGCGTGCCGGTGTTTTGCCATTGCACCGTCGCATTGAACGATTGTCCGGGCGTGAGCGTCGTCGGCACAACTTGTGTCAAGAATGTCGAGTTGTAGGCGGTTCCCGGACTGTTGACGGTGATAGACAACGCTTTGGTCGCCGTCGCCGAGGCTGAATCTGCCACCTGTACTGTGAAATTAAAGGTGCCTGCGGTTGTTGGCGTGCCGCTAATCGTGCCCGCAGCAGAGAGCGTTAAGCCCGCCGGTAACGCGCCGCCCGATTGCCCGGTTACCACGCTCCAAACATACGGGGTTGTGCCGCCCGAAGCGACCAATGATTGCGAATAGGCGCTGCCGACCGTTCCATTGCTCAATGAGGCGGTCACAATCGCAAGGGTTCCGCCGCCGCCGCCCGTTCCGGGATAGATGAAGCGCGCACCAGCTTCATCATCCGCACGAATCGAGGCGCAACGACCATCGAAGTGCGCGAAGGCCGCCATCGTCGCCGAACTGTCTTGCGAGTGGCCAAGCCCAATGGCATGGCCGATTTCATGAGTGGCGATCTCTTGAATGATGCACCCGCTGGTGAAGTTACAACTGGCCCATGGGTTGAAGGAGACGAAGGCTTGGCGAATCTGTCGGAAGGTGACACCGTTGACCACTTTGGTTTGCGAGGTGGTACTGCTGACGCCACCCCAAGCGAGGATGCTGGCGCAGGTCGTTGATGGCGCGTTGCGGCCATCGCAGTTATTCGAAACCACATTGACGCCGACCGTTCCGGTCTGTGTGTAACAGGTATCGAGCGGGCCTCCGTAAGAAGATCGAAAGGCACAGTCGCTGACATTCGACCAGGCGTTGCCCGCCGCCACAATGTCGGTCGGGTTGAGCGCTACCGGCGGAGTCGTGCCGCTGCCGGGATTCGGATTGACCGTCAGATTCACTGGCTGTGCGCTGTCCGGCTCAAAGAATCGGAAATTGCCGAGCAGAGTAAACTGTGGTTGTAACTTGCCGGTTGCGGAAAGGTGGTCGAACTCTGCGGGCGTTTGTTGCAAAGGGGTGTACTGATAGTACTGTTCAGCGAAGGCTACGGATTGATCCCAATTGAGAGCCAATCGTTCGCGCACCATACGTTGGTATTGGCCTAACTCCATACGCTCGGTGTTGCGGCCTTCCGGGTGCGCGTGATGGGTGTGCGGGCGAAATTGCAGCACTTCGGTATTGCGATCCGGCGAACTTCGTACTGCCATCGTCTGTTTGCTAACGCGATCTTTGATGATATTGAATTTGCCGAGAAAGAGTTGATAGGTGCGCAAGCTGCCATCTGCCCAGGTATCCAAGTAGACCAGAACTCGTTCGCCGACTTCGTATTGCGGATTGCCGAAGACGTAAAAGAAGCGGTCGCCGAGGTCGCCGCCCAACTCTTTGAGAACGATGCGGCGTTCGCTGATTTGGCCTTTGAGAACCTCCTGAACCTTCAGCGTGACGTAGGTGTACAGGCGGTCATCCCTTTCGTCAACCGCGCTGACAACGGAGACGACCTTGCCGCGCACAATGGCGCGTGCACCGATAATCATATCGTCATCGGCGGGGATGACAACGGTCGTAGCTTGCGATGATTGTATAAAACCGAGAACGGTAATGAAGAGGATAAAGGATTTGAATAGAGAGCGTTTCAATGCGCGTGCCATGACAACCTCCTCAGAATCTCTGCTGCAAAGGATTCCGATCAGAAAATTCGATTGTCCTGCTGTAGACTTCGTGCGTTTCCCACAGCCGATGGCAAGGCTTGCCGATCCCGACATAGCCGCACCGACACGGCATCGCTTTTGATCTCAGCCAGTCAATGCTCAAGGGTTAAAAGCATTACTTGGATTCGTAAAGGGGCTGGCCGACGTGTTTGGCCGGGTTGGATGAATTGCTGAATTCGTATCAGCCGTCTGGCCTTTTCTGTGAGAGGCTCTATCTCTATCAATCCCCGGCCTTTGGGGCGTGATTCAAGCTTCGGCATCCGCATTCAAACACACGCTTTTCCGCTTTGTCAAAGGTAATCTTTGGGATGTTTTGTTTAGATTCTACCCAGCCAACGCGGCCATCCCCTCATCCTTCGCCCTCTGACCGGCAAAACCCGATTGCCCCTACCCAAAACGGGGTAGCCGTCGCGCTCCACGCCCGCGCCAATGGCCTCCGAGGCATCACCAAAAGTTGCTGATGCCTACACAATCCGATATACCCGGTAAATTACTTAGCGTTGACAATCCCCCAGCAAAGCCCGAAACTTGCCACTGTCACGCCTACGCTTCACGGAGGAGATATGAAACCCAATGCCAGTTTGATTTGCCTCGTCGTCACGCTCACGGCCTTTGCGCTGGCCGCTCTGACCCCCGCTGCCGAAACCTTTCGCCCGGTGGTGCGAGGCAAGCGCGGTGTCGTTACCGCCGGTCATCCACTAGTCGCCGAAGCGGGTATGCGCCTGTTGCAACAAGGCGGCAATGCTGTGGATGCAGGCTGTGCAACGATTCTCGCCGGTTCGGTCTTAGAGTTTTCGCATTTCACCTTTGGCGGCGAAGTGCCGATCATCATCAAAACGCGCAGCGGCTCGCCTGTTGTCATCAATGGGCAAGGCATCGCGCCGAAACTGGCCACCCGTGATTTCTTCCTTGAACGCGCTAAGAAAAATGCTGATGACAAAAGCTTACGCTATACCGGCACACCCGAATATGTCGCCATTGCCGCAGGCGGCGCGCGCCCCGGCACAATTCCCTCGTCCGGCATTCTGCCCGCCTGCGTTCCCGGTGTCCTTGATGCCGTCATTGTCGCGCTCGATCAGTATGGCACCAAACCGCTGGCCGATGTGATGCAGCCTGCCATTGAGATTGCCGACGGTTTCCCCATTGACGAACTGCGCGTCAGCTATATCGAACGCACCCGCAAAATCCTTGAACAGTGGCCGGACACCGCGAAAGTCTTTCTGCCCAACGGTCGCGTCCCAAAAGTCGGCGAGATGTTTTCGCAACCCGATCTGGCGCGCACCCTGCGCGAAATTGTCGCCGCCGAACGTCAGGCTAAAGCCAAAGGCCGTAGCGCTGCGCTCAAAGCGGCGCGCGACCATTTCTACAAAGGCGCGATTGCCAAGCGCATCTCCGACTTCTCCGAAGCGAACGGCGGGCTGTTGCGCGCCTCAGACTTCGCGGCCTTTCACGCTAAAGTCGAGCAGCCCATGAAGACCAGCTATCGCGGCTATGAGGTGTATAAGACCGATTTCTGGGCGCAGGGGCCTGTGATGTTGCAGATGTTGAATCTGCTCGAAGGCTACGACCTGCGCGCTATGAAGCACAACTCTGCCGATTACATTCACACCCTCACCGAAGCGATGAAACTCGCCTTCGCCGACCGCGACCGCTATTACGGCGACACCGACTTCGTTAACGTCCCGCGCGCCGAGCTGCTCTCGAAAGACTATGCCGCTGCGCGTCGCGCTTTGATTGATCCAACCCGCGCCTCGCTCGAACAACGACCGGGCGACCCCTTCAACAAACAACCGCTCTTGCCGACGCCGCCGCGTTCCGGGCCAACCGGCGAATCGGCAGTGGACGAAGTGCTGCGCGCCAACGACACGACTTGCGTCAACGTCATTGATAAAGATGGGAATTTCTTCAGCGCCACGCCCTCGGGCGCGTGGTTGCCTGCGGTCATCGCCGGTGATACAGGCGTAATGTTCGGACAGCGTATGCAATCGTTCGTGCTTGAAGAAGGTCACCCGAACGTATTGATGCCGGGCAAACGCCCACGCATCACGCTCACCCCGACGCTAGTGATGAAAGACGGCAAGCCGCTGCTGGTGTTGTCAACGCCGGGCGGCGACAATCAGGATCAATCGTTGTTGCAAATCCTGCTCAACATCATTGAGTTCGATATGAATGTGCAAGAAGCGGTCGAAGCGCCGCGCTTTCAAACCCTGCACCTCGTCAGTTCGTTCGACGATCATCGCTTCAATCCCGGCATTTTGAACATCGAAGATCGCCTCAGTGATGCAATCTTCAACGAGCTTGCCGCACGCGGCCACAAAGTCGAAAAACATTCGGCGTGGGGCAATCCATCGTCGCCAACCGTGATTCGGTTGCGCAGCGATACCGGCGTCATCGAAGGCGGAGCTGACCCGCGACGTGGCCGCTATGCCGTCGCTTGGTAATCTGTTTATCTGCGAAGGCACGCGCATCATCGCGCATCCCTTCAACCCGTCTCCGCGAATCGAAGAAGCCATTCGTCAAGTTTTCTGCGCGCCGATTCGCGTGTCTTTGTGCATCGTCATTCATCAGAAAGGAACTCATTGATGCCGACTCAAGATTGGAAAGGGTTCGCAACCGAACTCGACTCTCTCTTAAAGCTACAGGCGCCGCCGCTGGCCATCACCTTTTCGCAAGAGGCACCCGTTGGCGTTGCCCCCTTCGATACCCCCATGCCCGAAGCGTTGCTCGACGGTCGCACCGGCAGAGTCCCCGCAGGCTGCGTCTTCTGGATCGAAGCCGCTACCAAGACCTTTGCCACAGTGCCCGAAGATCATGGCAATTGCAGCGTCGGCAGTCTCACGCACGGGTTGAAAACGCTCGAAGAGGTTGCGGGCAATTCCGATGTCGCAGCGTTGTTGGAGTCGGGATGGGTGACGCTCGACATCGTGCCGCATATCCCTGTCGTCAAAGAGCGCCCGAACTTCATCACCTATGGTCCGCTGGCCGATACCACTTTCGACCCGGATGTCGTCTTTTTGCGCCTCAACGCCAAGCAAGTGATGGTGCTTCACGATGCTTTGCCGAATCTGCGTTTTGAAGGCAAACCGCAATGCCATATCATTCCGCTTGCCAAAGAGCACAACCAAATTTCGGTCAGCGTCGGTTGCATGCTCAGCCGCGTGCGCACCAACCTGCCCAACGGCGAGATGACGTGTGCCATTCCGGCTGGCCAAATCGAAGCCGTCATCGCCCGACTCAAACAGGCTGCGCCCGCGGATGCTGCCGTCGCTGCTTACGCCAGTCAGGATGCGAAACGTTTCGGCAGATAACTGTGAGTGACCAGCGCCAAGTGACGAGCGAGGAGCAAAGGAGTAGAGGTAGTGATGAAGGATGAAGGTAGCCTGATAAAGGCTGAAGTCAGAGGCAGTGGCGAGTAACGAATCGCAAAATCCGGCTTGCTATGCTTGATGGCTCATTCTGCATTCTGCCCTTTGCATACGGCGTTGCTTGTCACTTGTCTCTCGTCACTGAATTATGTCTCCGTTACAGATCATCAAGCTGGTCGGTTTCGCCACCGGGGCGGCGTTACACCTCTACCTTGCCTGGTTGATTTGGAATCGGCGACTCGGCTCGCAAAAGAAGCTCACGCAGCCGGAGCGTTCGTTCATCGTCATTGGAGTCTGTCTGGGCGCATGGTTTCTGGGCAACCTGCTGACCACGCTCCATGAGTTGCTCTTTGGCTTCAATCGCTACACCGGCCTGCTGCGCGTTTGGGATGCAATCACGATGATGGGGGTGTCGTTCGTTCCCTCCGCCGTCTTGTTTTCGCATATCGCATTTTGGAGCTACCTCGATAATTACCGTGCCTTGTCGCCGGAAAAGGTTCGGCGCATCGGATGGGCGTGCTATGGGCTGATGATCTTTCTGCCCTATGCGCTCTATCGCATCGCTACGGGCACCTATCGCCCGTTTTTCGACAAGCTGAAATTTTTCCTGCTTCCCTATTCGATTTGGTATCTGTTAGCGCTATGCGCTTCGGCAGTCATCGCATGGGCGATGCAGGGCAAACTCGATGCACAGTCGGCGCGCGAGCGCAGTTTTTTCAAGCAACTGGCCGTCTTGCTCTTTATTACCGGTTCGTTCGAATTCATCGTCGTCGGCGTTCGCCGAGCCGGGCCGAACGATATTCTGTGGGTCGCCTATCTGATTCTCTCTCTCGTTCCGGCGGTCTTCATCACCTATTACGTCTACCGCTACAAACTGGTCGAAGTCATCATCAAAGACAGCCTCGTCTATGCCGCTTTTGCCGTGTTGTTGATCGGGTTTTACACCTATGTCATCCGGCGCATTGATCCGTTTTTGGTTGACCGCTTCAACCTCGAACGTACGGGGGTGATCGAAGCGTTGTTGATTTTAGGGATGTTCGCGCTGGCCGGGCCGTTGATGCGCCTGTTGGATCGCGCGGTTCGCAAACTCTTCACCCGCGAGATTGATCTCTATCGCAACGTCGTCAAACAGGTGACCACAGGCGCGGCGGGCATTGTCGAACTCAGTTCGCTCACTCACTACATCGAAGACACGATTCGGCGCGGTTTGGACTTGAGCGAGGTGCGCATCGTGCTGCTCGATCAATTACCGGCTGACAGCCTCGAAAAGCGGCTTGCCCACAGCCTCAGCCAGCGCCAGTTGGACACTCTTGAAGCAGGCGATGAGTTGGCGGCGCTCGGCGTGACGGCGGCTTACGCGCTCAAACGCGAAGGCAATCTGATCGGCTTGCTGCTGATCACGGCAGACCCGCGCACCCTGACAACCGACAAGGGCGATGTGCTCAATGTGCTGGCGGCGCAGATCGCTATCGAGATTGAAAGCTGTCGCCTCGCCGAAGAGAAGGTGCGGCTGGAACGCGAGCTGGCTCTGCAAGAACGCCTGGCCACGCTCGGACAGATGGCCGCTACTGTCGCCCATGAAGTGAAGAACCCGCTCTCCGCCATCAAATCCATCGCCCAAGTGATGCGTGAAGAAGAGGCGCTCACCGCCTACGACCGCGACTTGAGTCTGATCGTCAGCGAGATTGATCGCCTCAATCGCACGGTTTCGCAACTGCTTGCCTTTTCGCGGCCAAACCAAGCCGACCTGCGCCCCGTCGAACTCAACGATTTACTCAATGCCCTCGTCGCCCTGTTTGGCAATGAGGCCAAAGAACGCGGCATTGCCCTTACCGTTGAATCGGGCGGCGCGATGACCTTAAGCGGCGCGCAGGCTGCCGCCTTGCGCGAAGCAGTAAGCAATCTCGTCCTCAACGCCGTGCAGGCAACCGACGACCATGGCAAGGTGACAATCGAAACCGTCTTACAAGCCGACGAAGCCAAACGCCCTCATCTGGGCGATTCGCCTTCGTTGACGATTGCCCAAACCGGCACTCTCGTTCTATCGGTCACGGATACCGGCGCAGGCGTTGTCAAAGAGGCGCAGGCGAAAATCTTTGAGCCTTTCTATACCACCAAAGCGCGAGGCACCGGCTTGGGATTGGCCATCGTGCAACGCCGGATTGCCGAACTCGGCGGCTCAATAGAGATCATCAGCCCGGTAGCTGAAGGTCGCGGAACCTGTTTTCGTTTGCTCGTGCCGATGGCGCGGGCGATGGGAGAAATGGAATCGCGCCAAGCCATAGGCTGACAACAAGGAAGGGGCAACTGATCGAGCTGCTGATCCCTTCTCTAATCCAGTCGGCGATAGGTTAATTCAACCCGCAGATCAGGCGCATCGGGAAACTCGGTCTCTACAACCAAGGTTGTCTGATCGAACTTCATGATCTTGAGAACGCGTTCGATCCCGATAATCTCTGCCAGCAGCGCAATCGCGGCGGTGTGATAAATCTTATTTCCTGCAAGCCTGTAGGTTCCGCCACGTGCTTGAAAGACCTGCCCCTTCTCGGCGCTCCAGACGCGCGCGTAATTTGTCCGCATCTTCTCGTCAGCCGATAGTTTCTCGAATTCATCCGGGGCAATCACTTTACGATTCGGCTCCATAACCAAAACTGTCCAATGCGATTTGGTGAATTGTATCCATGATAGGTTGGCACTTTGCGTTGCCAACCCGGTCGTTAGGCTCTTACTGCTTTCCAGTTGCCACGTGCCAAGCAAATCGCTCACCGTAGGAGTCGGCTCCGTAGAAGCCAAGCCTGCTCCTCCCAACAATGCAGCACCCAACAACACGACCACCCAACAACTAATTTTCATGCTGATCTCGTCTCCTTATCGAATAGAGTGGTGGTTCCTGACGATTGCTCTCCCCTCGCCAATCGTCTTTCAGCGCAACTGCGCTTCCCATGTCTCGCACTCGCTCGCCGCTGGCGAACGCTGACCGACATAAATCAATTTATGATTCCGGCTATCATACGCCATCATCGGAAAGATCAGTTGCGGTAAGGGCGCAGCGGCAAGCGGCTGCCACATCTTGCCGTTCCATTCCCACGCGTCCGTGAACACCTCGCGGCGTGCGAACCCGCCAAACAGCACAACAGATTTTCGCACCTTCGAATACGCCATGTGCGTGCCGCCTCGCGGTGGCGGGCCGGACTCGCTGACCCGCTTCCAGACCTTGCCATCCCACTCCCATGTGTCGCCATAGATGTTGTCAGAGTGATCGTTGCCGCCAAAGAGAATCACTTTGCGCCGCGCGCCGTCATAGACCATGGTCGCCCCGTAACGCGGCGCCGGGCCTTGCGTCGCCACTTGCTGCCACCGCCGACCATCCCATTCCCATGTATCTTGACAGAACTGTTCATTGTCACGCACGGGCGGCTGACCGCCCAATCCGCCGAAGAGGACGACCTTCTTGCGCGCTTCATCATAGACGAAGGCCGGGCTGCGGCGCGCTGGAGGAGAAGCAACTCGCATCTCTATCCATCGCTTGCCGTCCCACGTCCAAGTATCGCTGAACAATCTCTCTTTCTTATCAAACCCGCCGTAGAGTACGGTTACGTCGCGCGCTGCGTCATACGCCATGACATGGCCATAACGCGCTGTTGGGCTGCTCACCGAAACCGATTTCCATTGTTGTCTGTCCCACTCCCAGGTGTCGCCGATGGGGGTACTGCGCATGCGGTCGCCGCCGAATAAGACGAGCTTGCCGCGTTTGTCATCAAAGGCCATCGCCGGAATAATGCGCCCCGGCGGCGATGCTACATCGCGCTTTTCCCATACGATTTGTGATTGGGGTATCACGGAGGCTGAGAGTGAGCTTTGCGTGATGAGCGCGGCGAAGGCGTAAAGGATGAGGGTCAATGGACTGCGAATCGGGTTGGCTTTCATGTCAATCCTTTCAAGACTTGAGTTATTGCCCCTGCGCGATTTTGGCTCTGCGGTGATTTGGAGCCGTACATCCAGATGCCTGCATTGGAGAGTTGCGCGTGTCGTGGCGTTGGAAGAGTTCGGCCATCGCCTCACCTTGTCCAGAGGCAACCGGTTGAGCCAGTTCTTCAGCGCGTAGCGCTGAAGAACTGGCTCACTCTGGCTCCAGTCATTCACCCATTTTTTAGACACCCAGGCGCGCGCTCGTCTTCCGATTTTTTTTCGTCTCTGGGTGGCGCAGGGCGCACGCATTCAGTTCGCCACGTCGGCGAAAGTTTGCTAGATTCTCTGACTCGGAGGAAACGATTTGGAAGCAATTTTAGCTCTCGAAGACGGTCGCGTGTGGCGCGGGCAGGGGTTTGGCGCGCGCGCGGAAGTGGTTGGCGAAGTGGTCTTCAACACTTCGATGTCCGGTTATCAAGAGATTCTCACAGACCCCTCCTACTGCGGTCAGATCGTGACCATGACCTATCCGCTCATCGGCAATTATGGAGTCAACGATCAAGATGACGAATCACGGCGCATCTTTGCCGAAGGCTTCGTCGTGCGCGAACTTTCGCGCGCCGTGTCGAATTGGCGCGCGCTCGAATCGCTCGACGATTTTCTCAAACAGCAAAACATTCCCGGCATCGCAGAGATTGACACGCGTTCACTGGTGCGCCACATCCGCGAACGCGGCTCAATGCGCGGCTGCCTTTCGACCAAACCGAGCGATGAACAGACTGTCATCGCTCGGGCCCGCCGCGCGCCGGAGATGGTCGGCCTCGATTTGGCATCGGTCGTCACCTGTAAACAACCTTATGTATGGACGGACGCGCAAGCATCGGCCTATGGCTCGCCGCGTCTGTTGCATCCGCACCTTGATGAAGATGCCGCCACGCGCCCGCGTTTTCACGTCGTCGCTTATGATTTCGGACTCAAACATAACAGCCTGCGTTCGCTGGCGGCACTCGGCTGTCGCGTGTCGGTCGTACCGGCGCTCACCTCAGCAGAAGATGTCATGGGGATGAACCCTGATGGCATCTGGCTTTCGAACGGGCCGGGCGACCCGGAACCCCTAACCGGAGTAATTGCCAATCTACGCAAGCTCATCGGTCGCTATCCGATCTTCGGCATCTGCTTAGGCCATCAGTTAATGGGGCTGGCCTTTGGCGCGAAGACCTACAAACTCCCCTTCGGGCATCACGGCGGCAATCAGCCGGTCAAAGACCTGACAACCGGTCGCATCGAAATCACCGCCCAAAATCACGGCTTCGCAGTGGACGGTGATTCGTTACCCGCAGATTGCGAAGTCACTCACCTCAACCTCAACGACCACACTGTCGAGGGGCTGCGCCATAAAAGCCTTCCGGTCTTCTCCGTACAATATCATCCAGAGGCCGCACCCGGCCCGCATGATGCTTCGTACCTATTCGAACGCTTCATCCGGCTTATGCAAGAAAAACAGTAGAAGTTGAAAACCCAGCCCGCAAAATTTCGCGTGACAAACGGGCTCCGGCATGTGCTAAACTTTTTTTGGCATTTGAGGAGGACGAAGCAGCGAACTCGACAGCCCTCGCCCGAATCGAATGGCCGGTCAATCCCCAACAATATAATCGAAGGAAGGTAGTATAAGGATGCGTGCTCGCCAACAAGTCTTTAGAAAGTCCCAAACCTCTCTATTGGTTCTTCTCGTCGCCTGCGCTTTTGTCGCCCAAACGAAAGCCGGTGCTAACCGCCACGGTGATGAGAATGAAACCGGCATTAAAAACTTTGGCAAAATGGATGATCGGTTTTATCGCGGCGCTCAGCCGAAAGCCGAAGACTATAAAACCTTAGCTCTGATGGGCATCAAAATCGTCTTTGACCTGCGCAACGATCCCGAAGATTACGCGAAACAGGCTGCCGAAGCCGCCGGCCTGCGCTATATCAACATTCCGATGAGTGATAAAGAGAGACCCCTTGCCGAACAGATCGCCTCTTTTCTCAAAATCGTTACGGAATCTGGCAGCGACCCCTTTTACGTTCACTGTCGCGGCGGGCGTCACCGCACAGGATTGATCGGAGCGGTCTACCGCGTCGAGTTTTATCATTGGCAATACCCGGAAGTATACAAAGAGATGAAAGCCTACGATTACTACTCGCGCTGGGGTCACGGCGACATCAAAGAGTACGTGCAAGAATACTGCGCCATCAAATATCAGGCAGGCGCACCGGCTATGGCCGAAACAGATTCTGCAAAAGCCAGAAAATAATTTCCCCTCGCGCTCTTCTTATCCCAAAGCCAAGAGGCGGAACCCCTTGCGGGTTCCGCCTCTTGGCTTATTCTTACCAGCAGCCGGTCAGATAAAGCTGCACGCTTTATCCTCTGATAGCGGATTGCCAATGGGGGCGACATCCAACAACTCTTTGCCCCATCGCTGCGGCCTTTCCGCCTCTGCGTTGCAAATGATTTGGGTCGCAGCCAATGGCTAGTCGTTATAAGTTGAGCAATTCGTTGATGCGTCGGCGAAAGGCTTGTGCAAGCATCTGCACTTCCTCTTCGCTGTATGCCGAAGAGCGAAAAGCATCGGCGATCTGTCTGTTGCTGAGTTTGGCCAACCGGCTGCCCATCCATTTCGCCTGTTCGACAGTGATATTCCGAAACAGATCCTGCCGCTTGCCGCCGTAGTTGAATTCGACAAACTTGCCCTTCACACCTTTGACGAATCGCGACTTTACATAATCGTCAATATCATTGCGCGAGCGCGACATAAAACTGCCGGTCTTGCCAAAGGTGCCGCCGAGATCGCTGACAATGTAGCGCATCTCCGCTTCTTTGCCCTTCTCACCCTTAACGATCAGAATTTTGTTGTTGTCGTCTTTGATATCCCAGTTGTTGAAGATCAGCATCATCACCTTCAAGCCCTGAAATTCCGCCGTGCCGACGAACGGATTATTGTCCCAACTCCAAATCTCGCCGCGTTCGATATTGGCCGGACGCGCTTCGAAGCGCACCTCTTCAAACGTGCCTTTGCCTTCAATGGTGACGCGCGGGACAAGGAAAGAGATTTCGCAATTGAAGCCCACCGCCCATATCAAGCGATTGGCTGCAACATCGGTCTGCGCTTCTTTGCCGATTTTGGCCACCCAGACCTGTCCGGCAGCATCTCGAACGCGGTACTTAGTCGAATAACCGCCTTGCTCTTCTTTGAGAAAGGTGACTCTGCGCAGGTCGGGTTGCAGTTTGCCGCGCGTCGGGCCGAGCGACAGATCACGGGTGGCCAGGTCGGTCGGCTCGCGCCATAAAATAGGAGGGCCGGTGACGATGGTTTTATCTTTCTTCTCTTTTTTCTTGTCCCCTTTCTGCGCCGGAGCGGACGGCGCGATTGAAAGAGCAAACAAGAGCAGAGAAGCCAGCAGATAAACAAGTCTCTTCTGCGATGTCATGATTGAGCGTCCTTTCCCGAATCAATCGGATTGTTGGTCAAGCAACTCGGCGAGTTCTTCTTCCCACTCTTGCAGTCGGGCGACGTTTCCGGAGTCGTGTCGTCGTTCGCGCAGCAGGGCAATGACAAACAAAACCAGGCTACAGAGCGTTAGCGCGGAGGTCAGCCAAATGAACCCGAGGCGACCGATACCCAACGCGATTTGAATCGAGACATTGCCTTTGAGCAAATCGTACAGGCCGCCGATGGCTAAAAGGAAGAGGAAGACGGCTGCGCCTAACGCCGCAGCCGTCTTTGCTCTGTAGGTGTCGAGCCGATCACCAGCCTCGCGAATGCGCGTCTTCAGTTCGGCGATTCGTTGTGTGCGTCTAGCAGCGTCGTCTGCCGCGTCGTCCAATCTGCGTTGCTCCGTCTCTCGGCTGCAAGAAGAATTATTTGATGAACGTTCCGGTGCGTGACCAGCGCGAATTTTTGAAGAAATTCATGAGGGGATTCGAACCGCCCGCTTCCGCCTCTTTAGTTTTATCCAGCGACCAATAGACGAGCATCGCGCGTCCGACGATGCTCGCGCTCGGCACGGTTCCCCACCGACGACCGTCTTCGCTGTTATCGCGGTTATCTCCCATACAGAAGTATTGATTGCTGTCATATTTTCCGTCTTGGTCGGCATCATAGATGCGTTGCAGATGAGGGACGTTGGCGATATTGTCGGGGAGCGGGTCGCCTTTCACCGGAATCTTGTAGGGCTGATTGACCGCGTAACTCTCTCCGCGAAAGAAGGTCTCTTCATCATCCTGATAGTAATAAACCGGCCACGCCGCATCTGTATTGGCATTCTCCTCGCCGACCACTTCCAATTCGGAGGGGTCGGTTGAATCGTGTTGCGGTTTCACCTGATAGCGGTGTTCGGGCAACTCTTGCCCGTCAATATAGACTTTATGGGTCTGTTCGTCGAACTCAATGGTTTCGCCGGGCAGTCCGATGACGCGCTTGACATAGTTGATATTGGGGTCGCCTGGGTACTTGAAGACCACGATGTCGCCGCGTCGGACGCTGCGGCCTGGAAACAGGCTGCGCGAGCCGAAGATGAATTTATTGACCAGCAGATGATCTTGAATCCAGATGGTATTCTTCATTGAGCCGGTCGGCACTTTCACCGCTTGGAGAATGAATGTCATACCGAAGACCGCCATAACCAAGGTGACGACTGCCGACTCGAAGTACTCCCGAATCGTGCTCTTGGGATAGGCCGGTGCGCCATCATCTTTCGCCTCTCGGCGCACAGCTCCGGCATCACGCGCCTCTCGGCGCGCGGCAGCGGTTGGTTGGCTTTCGACGGTTTCCGTTGTGGGGGTGCGTTCTTCTTGCGGTTCGAGGTTATCACTCATAGCTTCGATTATCTCACGCTCTCTTGTGGTTTGAGAATCGTCCGGTGCCCGCTATCTATCGGTGCTCTTGCTTGCCGGTTCTTCGCCAGCGGAAAGGGGATTTTCCGCATTCACTTTAATAGAAGTCAACTCGACTTTGCTGAAGAAGGATAGCGCGTTGAAATCTAGCGGATAGTCCCCGTTGCCTGAACTCGTGTCGTCGTGTGGAACAAATCCATTATCGGTGTGTGCCGATTCGGCGGGCGCTTGATTCTCGTTTGCTGCGGTCATTACGGCTTCGGTCTGCGGCTCGGGTTCGAGAGGTTCGCGTTGTCGTTCTTGCGCAATGCCAGCCAAGAGATTATTGACGGCTTCGGGTGTGGTAATAGCTAATCGCGCCGCTTCTTGTTGTGCCAGTTTGATCGTGCGGCCTTCGCCACGCGTCAACGGGCGACCGGCAATCCGCAGTTCAACCCGAAAGGTGCGCCGATGATCCGGCCCTAAGGTCTCGACGACGCAGTATTCAGGCACCGGCGCACCGGCAGCTTGCAGGCGTTCTTGCAATGCCGACTTGAAATCATCGCCGATAATCGAAGAGGGATCGAGGCTGACAACCTTCTTTTGCAATTCGCGGCGTAAAAACTTCTCGGCCTCGGCGATGCCGCCGTCCAGATAAATCACGCCGATCAAGGCTTCATAGCCATCGGCCAGCAAGGCGCGTTTTCTTCTGCCGCCGGTCTTCTCTTCGCCGCGATTGAGCAGCAGATAGATGCCTAACTCGATGGCTTCGGCCATCTCGACGAGGCTGGATTCGCTCACCAGATGAGCCTTCATCTTCGAGAGTTTGCCTTCGGATTGTTCGGGAAAGCGTTCCAGCAGCCAGGAACTGACGACCAGCCCGAGAACCGAATCCCCTAAAAATTCGAGAGCTTCGTTATGCTGGCAGTTCTTTTCCAGGTTTTCATGGGCGAAGGAGCGATGCGTGAGGGCGCGGTCAAGCAAAGCGCGAGACCGGAACGAATACCCAATCTTTTGCTCTAATTCGGAAAGTTGTTTTTCACGTTCCAATGAAATCATATGACTGCTTCGGGCAATTTAGGCAAACCCACGAAAATATAGCACAAAACCCCTAGAGTCCGAACAATAAGCCTCCAGCGATTCAGGCGCACAAAACAAAGAGCCAGCCCACTACGAGGGCTGGCTCTTTCACACTGCTTGCTGGGCGGTTCGCCGATCAACTTAGTTGGCCGGTGTGCCGTTGCTGTGCTTGTCGATCATCTGTTGCAAGCCATCGGTCGAATCGTTGTGCCGGAACTTGTAGAGTGCTGTCACAGCCGTCAGCACCTGCTCGCGCGTCGCCCCCCACTTCTGCGCCTCTTTTGCCGTCAGTCCCAAAAAGCGCGCCCAACAGTCGATGACCGTGTCGGCTTTGGCATTGACATCATCAAGGGCCGCTTTGACTTCGGGTTTCTCCTCTGGTTTGGAGCGCTCCTCAGCAGAGAAGGTTTCAAACTTTTTCGAAGCCTCGCCATACTTCTCATAGTTCAGCAGCCCGCATTGCAAAAAGAAGTTCGCATTGTTCGGCTCCAACTCACTCGCCTTCTTATAGTGCGCCAGCGCGCTGTCTGTCCTCTTATCTTTTTGATCGAGGATCGCCAGCGTGTGATAGAAGTAAGCGAGTTGCTGATTCTTATTCCATTTGTCAGCCGTCATGCCGGTTGGCATCTTACCCGCTTCAATCAGTTGAATGGTGCGCTGGGTGAAATCCACCGTTTCGGCTTGATGAGTGGAATTGGGCGGATTGGCGGATACTTCGCCCACACGAAGGTCAATGGCGAGTAGATAGAGATAATCGAAATTCTGCGGGTCTTCGGCTAGAGCTTCTTTGCCGATGCGAACCTCTTCGGCGATATTCTTCGCCTGTCGCGCCTGATTAAATAGATAGCCGCGCGCCTGTACGACCCATCCCTTCAAATACGTGGCATACTGACCGCTAGGAAACTTCATCAGATAGGCCTTTGCCAGCGGCATCGCCTTCACAACATCTTTTGCTTGATTCGCTTCCCACCAAGCTTTATACGCATCCGCCTCTTCTTTCGCTGCATCCTGCACGCTTGGCCGAACCGGCATCGGGTGCGCTGAGGCAAGAGGCGCACCGATGGCAATCATTAGACCAAACGCTGCCATCGCAATCATCGCTCTTTTCATTAGAGAAAACTCCTCCTGAAACTGATTTCCTTCATAGCGTGACGACCAGCCAATCCCCTCTGCGACACGCTCATCAGAATTTTTGGGCTTGAGTCAGGTCCAACTCTGGGATGCACAGCGTGCAGTCAGCGTTGCTGAACCTAGAACAGGGAAAAGCTCCGCTGGCGATAGTCGCACGCAGCATTCTTGATTGTCAAGCGTGACTCATCAGATAGCGCGATGCGCTGTTAAGCGCACCAAGTAGCGATATAACTCCGGGTCGCGTAGCATCAGTTCGCCGCGCGTATGGCGCGCGGTAATTCCCGCCCCGGGGCGCTTATATTCCGATACGAACGCTTCGTACCCTTGTGCGAAGTACTCGTATTCATTCTCTGCTGCATAGTAATCGAGTGTGCGCTCCTCGCGTTTGGCGCGTTGGTAGAGTTTGCGAATGGCCTCCAAATCCGCGCTATCGAGCGCGTTCATATGCACTTGATGAGCGAACTCATGCGCGATGGCGTTGTAGCCGCCGCGCGCTGCCAATTCGATATGCTCAATTCCCGAAACGGATATGCGTCCGCCAACACCGCGAATGCTGGCGTAGTAGCGCCCGTCAAAGGTCTTGTCACTTTTGATGTCAGCCAGTTCGGCTATATCAATGACGCGCTGATCGAAGGGCAGCAAATAATGGCGCGCGCCATTGCGCAGTAGTCTGGGCAAATACTCCGCCAGCGGCGCGACCACTCTGTCTACAACGATCTGCCAATGATGGCCGAGCGCCGAATAATTCGGGAAGATCTGTTGCGTTAGCTTGGCAGGCGGCGGAGCAACCTTTCTGTAAAAGGCCGAAGCGAAATCGGTTGCGCCAATAGCCAGCCGCGCCCGTTCTTGTTTGCCCCAATGTGCGTAGCTCAGTTCCAGATGAGCCAGCGACCCTTCCCCATCAATGGCTATCGCCGTCTGTGCTACCTGCGCGGCGCGCTCGTACTCAGCCTCGGCAAGATGGATATCCGCGCGGGCGATCAAGGCCAGATAATAGCGCGGCTCCATCTTCACAGCCGCATCGAACTCGCCAGCCGCCTCCGCCAACCTGCCTCGCGCTTTGAGCGCCTGCCCGCGCTGGTAGGCATCGCGGGCGACAGGCTTGACCGCCTGCCCGTAACCGAGGTTGCCGTTCAAATACTGCGCCAGCAACCGGCGCACTCCCCCTTGCAACGGGTTTAAGGTCAGCGCACGGTGCGCCAGATCAATCACCTCTTCTTTGCGACGTTCAACCGCGCGCGCGAAGGCCAAAACCTGCAAAGCGTCAACATTGTACGGGTCGCTTTTGAGGCTGCGTTCGGCTTCAGCAGCCGCTTTGCCGGTTTCGTTCTGCTCCAGAAAGACGCGCCCCAACAAGGCGCGGGCATCGGCATCCTGCGTTTGGCGCGTTAGGTACTGCCGCAAGCGTAATTCTGCGCCGTCATAGTCGCGCGCTAACAAGGCAACTTCCGCGCGCCCGATGAGCGCAGCTCCCCATTGGCGCTTGATCGCAAGCGCCCGCTCAAAATAGGCCAACGCACGGTCGGTATCTTCAGCAGCCGCATACAACGCTCCGTAGGCCGTCAGCACTTCTGCCGATTCCGGGTATGGTTTGGCGAGCCGGTCGAGCAGTTGTTTGGCCGTTGCATAATCGAACCGCGCCTGTGCGATGCGCGCCAACCCGATGGTAGCTTCCAAGTTTGCGGCATCCAGCGCCAACGCTTTTTCAAACTCTGCCGTCGCCCCGTCAAGGTCCCATTGCCGACGCAAGGCTTCGCCGCGCAACACGGCTTCGCGCACCCATCCGGGCGCGGCTGCAACCCGCGCCAAAGCCCGTTGCGGCGGCGCAGAGAGCGCCACGCTGAGCGCCATCAGCAGCAGGCCAAAGCGTAGCGGCCAAGTCCGATCTTCACCCCATCGCTTCGCGCCCTTCTTGCGCCTTGCTCTCTCTGCGTACTCTTGTTTCATCATAGCCTGCTTGTCGCTCAGACTCCTTCCCTTGCCAACCTCATACCGGCGCGCTCTACCGGCTCTGCCCCAGCGCGTTGTACTTCCGCAAAATTTCGAGGGTACGCTCCAGCGGCAAGGCTTCCACTGTGCGTCCGCGCCCGCTCATCGTTACGGCACGAAAGAGGGAGTTGTAAATCGCTTCTTCCGTCGCTTCGATGACCGCTAAAAAGAGCGGTGACAGTGCGTCATTGGGCAACAGCTTGACCTCGCGTACCGCAGTGCGATTGGATTCGTTTACGCGCACGCGCACCTCTGCCGCCGTCGAGAACGCGATGGCGTAATCACCACTCCCATTGGAGGCCGTCGAGCCGGTACGCGCCAACCCCATCATCGCGCGCGCCGCCAACCGGCGCAGGTTGCGCGCATCAAGCGGCGCATCCGTAGCAATGACGATTATCACTGACCCGTCCGCGTGATCTTCCGTCGCCATGCTCTGCGTCGAGGCGGGCGATTGCGGACGAGCAGAGCCTACCTTCTCACGTTCCAGTTGTTCTTTCAGATAATACGTGCCGAGTTCGCGCCCGACCGGCGCGCCGTTGATGGTCAATACGCCGCCGAAATTCGACTGCACCAATACGCCGACGGTGTAGCCGCCAAGCGAGGCAGGCACACGCCGCGAGGCGGTGCCGATGCCGCCTTTGAACCCGAACGCAAAGGTGCCGGTACCGGCGCCGACTGCTCCTTCTTCGACAGCGCCGCCTTTGGCATTTTTGATGGCGTTGAGGACATCCTCACGCGTGATGTGGCGCCCGCGAATGTCATTCAAAAATCCGTCATTGGTTTCGCCCACCAGCGGGTTGATGGATTGCACGTTCTCGTTGCCGGGCAACGCCAGCATATAATCCAGCACCGCATCGGCGACGCGCGGCACACTCAGAGTTGAGGTCAGCAGAATCGGAGTTTCGATTTCGCCAAGTTCGTTGACCTGCGTCGAGCCTGCGAGTTTGCCGAAAGCATTACCGATAAAGACCGCGCCGGGCACCTTGTCTTGAAAGAGGTTGCCGCCATGCGGCAAGACGGCGGTTACGCCCGTGCGAATGTTGTCGCCGCGAATGAGCGTCGTATGGCCGACCCGCACGCCGTCAACATCTGTGATGGCATTCAGTCTGCCGCTCGGCAGCACGCCGACTTTCAATCCGGCTTCTTGGGCGCGAGGCCGCGTATTGTTTTGCATACTCTGTCCGAAAAGGCTCAGGCAAATTGCCAATGTGACGACCAAGGTTTTCATCTTCGCACTGCCACCCATCGCAATCCGACGGCTTCGATACCGTCGCAAGCGATCAATTCGCGCTCCCAATCCAATAGCTGCCGTGCAACCATTGCGCTTTGTTCATCGGCAACCAGTTCGTGCAAAAAGTAGCGGTAGAGATAGGGCACCCGCGCTTCGCTCACCATTTCAAAATGCGCCCGCAAGGCAGCGCGCATGGTCGGCGAATCGGCAATGTCGTGATGCTCTGTGTGGTCAATCTGCCAACGCTTCAGAGCATCCGTGATGGCGGGAGGGGCATCCACCCCGGCCAGTAATCCGGCGGCTTGCAAGAGCGCCTCGATGCCGTAATTCCAGACCGCTGTACGCTGGTCTACCGCGTCAACGGCGAAGTCTTCGACCAGCAAACAGCCCTGCGGTTTCAGTAAGCAGTGCGCTTTCTCCATAGCGGCAGCGGGCGTGTGCAAGTGATGCAGCGAGCGAGAAAAGAGAATCGCGTCGAATGCCTCATCTGCATAGTGCAGAAAATCGCCTGCCACCGCATCCACGCCGCGCCCCCGCGCCTGTTCAATCAAATCGCAGTCAACATCTATGCCGCGCACGCGCGCACCCTGTTCGAGCAGTCGCAAAGCCAGCAAGCCATCGCCGCAGCCGACCTCCAACACGCGCACGCCAGACAGAGAGAGGTTGTTCAAGACAAAAGCCAGCGTCTCGGTTGTGCCGATCTCAATGGGTACCATACGACTCGAACCTGCGCATCAAGCCGTCCGCGACGGTTGCGATGCGACCTCTGAAGAATGCTGCTCAAAACCCGTTTTCAAGGAGTCGCTGAATGCGCTCCCGATAGCCGCGACTCGATGTCAATTCCGTGTCATCGCTCAAGCGAATGGCGTACTCTCCATGAAAGAGCGGGTGCAACTCTTTCACACGCGCCAGATTGATGATGGTCGAGCGATGAATGCGGATGAATTTTTCCGGGTCGAGTCGGGTTTCCAAACCGGTCATCGTCCCCGACACCAGATGTGCATCTTTGCCGACATGCAAGCACACATAATTATCTGCGGCTTCGATCCAGTCAATCTCTTCAACGTTCAAAAAGAAGATGCGCCCGGCAGTCTTCACGACGATGCGCTCTAAGGTCTTTGCCTCCTCGGACGGCGGTTGTCGGCGTGCGTCTTCAATCAAAGATAGGAGGCGGGTGCTGACGGCATCCAGATTTTGGCGCTGCACCTGCGTTCGGGCGCGTTGCAGAGTTTTTTGAAAGCGGTCGCTGCTGAACGGTTTTAAGATGTAATCAAGCGCGTGAACTTCGAAGGCTTGCACAGCGAATTTGTCATACGCGGTGACAAAGACGACGACCGGCAGGCTGTCAACCCCAACCGCTTCGATGACGCCCAAGCCATCGAGTTCAGGCATTTGCAGATCAAGAAAGACTAGGTCGGGCGCCTCTTCTTGAATAGCAGCGATGGCTTCGCGGCCATTGGTGCATTCGCCAATGATCTCGACATCGGGCGCGCGTTCGAGTTCGCGGCGAATGCCGGTGCGCGCGATGGGTTCGTCGTCAATGATGAGCGCGCGAATCTTTTTCATGGCTCACCTTCGGCAGTGTGAAACGGAATCGAGATGCTGACGAGCAAGCCGCCGCCTTCAACGTTTTGCAGTTCGAAGCGATGGCGTTCGCCATACAACTGTTTGAGCCGCGCCCGCGTGTTGGCAATGCCGACGCCTTTATTGACAATCTCCGATTGATCGCCGCTCAGACCTGCGCCGTTGTCCCGCACCGAGAGGGTGAGATTGCCATTGGCGCGACGGGCGCGGATTTCGATTTCGCCGACGGCGGCGCGCGGCGCAATGCCGTGCCGAATGGCGTTTTCGACCAGCGGTTGAAGGAGTAAATCCGGCACCCGTGCTGCCAGCGTCGCCGGATCAATTTCGATCTTCAGCCGCAGGCGATCATGAAAGCGCATCTGTTCGATTTCGAGGTAGCGTTGCAAAAATTCGAGTTCTTGTTTGAGAGTAACTTCTTGGGTTGCGCCTTTGTCGAGGGTGGCGCGCAACAGGTCGCTTAACTGCACCAGCATATTGCGTGCGCTGCGCGCGTCCTCTTCCATCAAGATGGCAATCGTGTTGAGGGTGTTGAAGAGAAAATGCGGGTGTAGCTGCGATTTAAGCGTCGCCAGTTGCGATTGCGTCAATTGGGTGGCGAGTTGCGCGGCTTGCAATTCGCCCTCCCGATATTTGCGATAGTAGGCCAAGGTGAAGTGGATGCCGACAATCGCCGCATAGGTCAGCAAGCCGCTGTGGAATTCACCGACCACAAGGCTTTGAAACATCTGCAACAGGGTGCGCGGCAACGGACTGCCCGACGGCAACAGCGGGCGCAGAATCGCGTAGACCATCAACACCAGTACAGAGAAGAAGGCGGCGGCGATGAGATGAAGGGCGAGCGCGCGCGGCCAGTCTTTGCGTTGCAAGGGAACGCGGCGAATCACCCATAACATCAGCGGCGTGACGATTGCCCACGAATAGGCGCAGGTCAGCCATGTCGCCAGCGAGTATTTCCACTGCACAGGTCTGTCGAAATAGAGTCCGCCGAGAAAGTCGTGGCTGGCAAAGAACAATCCGAAAAACGTCCATCCGGCAATGATGAGCGCAACGGCCTGCCACCGCTTTGTCGTCGGTAGCGGTGTGCGGGTAGCGCATTGTTCCGCTGCCACAATCGTGTGGGTATCCATCATAGCTGACTTCATCATTCGAAATCTGCTTGAGTGTACCGCAGAGCCTCGCGCGCAGGCAGCAGAATTCTGTCGTGAAGTTGTAAAAAGGCAGTCAGACGTACGCCTGACTGCCCGACAAAATTGTGGCTCAACCCAGCGCCGGATCAGCGCTCAATGGTATCGGCTTCGATGGTGACTTTACTGGTGAATTCTTTACTGCCGACCGCCAGTTTCACCAGATAGACGCCCGGTTCAAGCGGCTGTCCGAGGAAGAAGCCGCCTTGCCCGCCGCCGCCACCACCGCCGCCTCCTCCTCCTTGCGGCGCGTTGGCTGGTCGCGGTGGCGGGTCGCCGCGCAGATTCCACTGCACGCGATTGATGCCTGCCTCTTTCGTGCCCTCGATTTTGCGAATCACTTTGCCGGTGATGTCGGAAACCGTGATCTTCACATCATCGGTGACGGCGGATTTCAAGTAGTAGCTGATGGCCGTTCCGGGTTGCGGGTTGACGCCGCGAAAATGTTTCGCCGAACCCATGTAGCGCGCCAGATAGATGTCCGTCAACCATTGCGTGCCGGAGCGCGGGTCAAACAGATGGGCGTCGGCTTCCATCACTTTATCGCTCAACTGCTGAAGCGGCGTGATGTCGTCAAGGATGAAGATGCCGCGCCCGTGCGTACCGACGATCAGATCGTTATCACGCGGGTGAACCAGTATGTCGTCAATCCTCACGGTTGGCAGTCCGGTCATCAATCGCTTCCACTCCGCGCCGCCGTTGAATGAGACATAGAGGCCATACTCGGTTCCGAGATAGAGCAACTGTTTACTCTTCGGGTCTTCGCGGATGACATTGACATTGCCCATCGGCAGGTTGCTGACCAGCGATTTCCAAGTCGCGCCATAATCGCGGGTGACGAAGACATAGGGTTTGTGATCGTCGCTGCGATGGCCGTCAATGGTCACGTAACAGGTTCCGGCTTCGTAGCGCGACGGTTCGACGCGCGAGATTTGATGATTCTGCGTGAAGCCGGGAATGTTCTTTGCCACATTCGTCCAGCTATCGCCGCCATCGCGGCTGACCTGCACGTTGCCGTCATCGGTTCCCACCCATAATAAATTCGGGATCAAAGGCGATTCGGCGACCGTGATAATAGCGCCGAAATTCCCCGCACCGTCATGTTTGGACGCCATCGGCTGATCGCCTGCCACTCCCATAATGGAGAGACTGCGGCGATCAATCTGTTTGGTCAGATCAACAGTCGCCGTCCATGTATCGCCCCGATCAACCGACTTGAAGAGTTTATTCGCGCCGACATAGACGGTGCGCGGGTTGTGTGGCGAGAGATGAATCGGCGTGTTCCAGTTGAAGCGATACTGCTCGCCCGCCGGTGGTTCGGGCACGATGTTGCTGGTCGCAGGTCCAAAGAAGAATTGCTGCGGAGGCGTTTCCGACTGCACTTGCTGACCGCCCCCCGCTCGCCCGCCGCCTTGCGGAGCGCCCCCTTGTTCCGGGTTCGGAGCCGCTTGCGGACGTGGCTGATTGGGTGGGCGCGCGGCGCGCGGACGGATGGAGACGCTGCGACCGGTTCGCAAATCCAGCCGGTTGACCGCGCCGTTTTGGGATTCGGCATACACGGTGTTGTAATCGGTCGGATCAACCTGCACATAGAAGCCATCGCCGCCGCCGACCCGGAACCAATCGGCGTTGGTGATGCCGTTCGGGCTGCGCGTCAGGCTCGGCCCGCCCCAACTGCCGTTGTCTTGCAACCCGCCGTACACATAGTAGGGTTTTCGCATGTCTGCGGCGACGGCATAAAACTGCGCCAGCGCAATGGTGCTGATGAACTCCCAGTTTGCCCCTTGATCGTAACTGACATTGAGGCCGCCATCGTTACCGATTATGAGATGGTTGCCATTTTGCGGATTGATCCATAAGGCGTGATGGTCGCTGTGCCCGACGCCTTGCACAAAGCGAAAGGTCTTGCCGCCATCGGTCGATTTGTGAAAGGGTGCGCCGCAGGTGTAGACGATTTGATCGTTTTTCGGGTCAACGCGAATCTGCGAATAATACATCGGGCGATCATTATTATTGCTTTGCAGTTTCCAAGTCTTCCCTTTGTCATCGGAACGCCAGACGCCGGAGCGCGTAGGGTCTGGGGTGATCGTTGCCGCGCCTTGAGCGGTTTGCGGCTGCCCCCCGGCGGGCGGTTGCTGACCGGCTTGCCCGCCGCCACCTTGTCGTCCGCCGCCACCGCCGCCTTGCTGGCCGGGAAGAGGCGGACGCGGATTCGGTTCCCCGCTGCCTGCGCCGGAGCTCGGGCCAACCTCCATCTGCGCGTAAACGACGTTGGGATTCGAGCGCGAGACATCGAGCCCGATGCGTCCGAGCAGTCCGGTCGGCAAGCCGTTGCCTTCCAGTTTCATCCAGGTCTTGCCTGCATCCGTCGTCTTCCAGATGGCGCTGCCCGGCCCGCCGCCGTTATAGCCCCAGGGAGTACGCCGCCGCTGATAGGAAGCCGCGTAGAGCGTCTTGCTGTCCACTGGGTCTATAACAAGGTCGGTAAAGCCTGTGTCTTCGTCAATGAATTTGATATGCGCCCAAGTTGCGCCGCCGTCGGTGGTTTTGAAGAGGCCGCGCTCTTTGTTGGCTCCGAACAGATGGCCGACCGCTGCAACATAAACGATGTTGTTATCTTTCGGATCAAGGGCGACGCGCGCAATGCTCTGCGTGTCTTTGAGCCCCAGGTTTTTGAAGCTCTTGCCCGCATCGGTCGATTTGTAAATGCCGTCGCCGAAGGTCGAGCTTTGCCGATTATTCGGCTCGCCCGTACCCACCCACACGATGTTTGGGTCGGATTGGCTAACCGCCAAATCGCCTATCGAAGAGACGGAATAGGTATCAAAGATCGGCTCCCACGTCGTACCGTTGTTGGTGGTCTTCCAAACGCCGCCGGTCGCTGCGCCAACATAGAAAGTCGAGGGATTGCTTTCGACGACAGCAAAGTCATCAATACGCCCGCCCATGCTGGCCGGACCGATGGAGCGCCAAACGAATCGTTTCAAAAGCGGATCATCGGACGGATTGACCGGCGGAGAAGGCGGCGGTTGCGGCGGACCGAATTGAGCGAGCGCCGTGCCATTGGCGAGCAGACACAGCAAGGCCAGAATAGAGATAGAGCGCAAGGTGCGCGATCTTCCTTTCATAGTTGCAGTCCTTTCCCTGAATTGTTTCTTGAATGCTTAGCGTTGTCGGTGTACAGCCAATGGCCTGCGGCCACCGCTGGATAATACGGGAGAATCGGCCAGTCGGTCACGCGAATTGTCGGAGCGCGTCGTTGACTTGCGGCAATTTGCACCCTTCCCGAAGAGCGTGTCGTCAAGCGGCCGCTCGATTGGACTAGGCTTTCGGAAACCAGGGGAAGAAGGCGCGGGTTCGGCGCGCATAGTCTTGGTAATCGGGTTTGGTCTTCACTAACCCTTTTTCGAGCAGCGCAACGCCGGAGACTTTCATCAGTAGCGTCGTCATCACTAACGGACTGATGATTGTCCACAAACTCGATGGCGTGGCGAGCGCGATCAAAAAGTATCCCCACCACACCAGCGCATCGCCGAAATAATTGGGGTGGCGCGTGTATCTCCATAATCCGCGATTCATGACTTGGCCGCGATTGGTCGGGTCGGCTTTGAATTGTTTGAGTTGCCAATCGCCAATCGCTTCGAATAAAAATCCGATAAGCCACACCCCTGCGCCGATGCCGTCCAACCACCCCAAAGCGGCAGGCGCAGCCGCACGCTGCGCCACTTGCAGAGGCAGCGAAACCAGCCACATCAATAGCCCTTGAAAGCCGAAGACGGTGTAGAGGCTGACGATAGGAAATCGCGCGCCGTGCTTTCTTCGCATTGCGCTATAGCGATAGTCTTCGCCTTTGCCGCGATTGCGCAGAAAGATGTGGAGCGACAATCTGACCGCCCAGATGATCGTCAAGGCGGTGATGAGTCGCTTGCGCAACAGGCTGCCCTCGGTCGCCACATAGGCGACGACGGCAATTAGCGCAAACCCCATCCCCCAAACCGAATCTACGATGCTGGCGTCTTTGAGTTTGAGGCTAAGCAACCACACCGCCAGCATCAGGGCAGCAGTTGCCAAACCGGTCGTCGCCAACAACGTTATCATCGGTTCCATCGCCGGATTCTCCCGCCGCAGACTAACAATCCAATAACGGTTTTGCCAACGCGAAAAAAACGGAAGAAAGCGAAATGCGCTGCCGTCCAAATGGGCGAACAAAGAATGGCTGTGCTGCAAACGGCGCATCGCATCACGCCCGACCGTGATTCGCTGTGTAGAGCCGTCTTTGCATCGGCGCGGGTGCGCCTTCCGTCTACAGCACGCCTTGACCATCACCGTTAGGAGGTAAAGGAGAATCGTATGCAAGCAAAATTATCGCGCTTCTTTCTACTCGCTGCGGGTTTCGTATTCGTCGCCTTAGCAACGCCAACCGTTTTCGCCGGGTCGCCTCTGCTCTGTCATCCTTTCGACATCGGCGGGGCGAAGTCGCTGCCCTTCGGCACGGGCGGGTGGCGCACGCCATTATCGAGCTACGACATCAATCGCTTGAGCGACGACACTCTGGCGTTGCTTCAGCCCGATACCCCGGTCATCGTGCGCATGGAGACCTTGCGTCGCGCCACTATCTACGCAATGAAAGATCAGAGAATCGCCGCTGCGCTGCATGCGCGACTGGCGGCGCGCGTCGAACAGACGAAGCAGGACGGGCTTGCACTCTTTGATCTCGGCTATCTGGAAGAGACTTACAAACAGGCTGCGGTCATCGAAAACATGGGCAAGGGCAGCAAATCATTTGATGGATATTCAACCGTCGTGCGCGCCATCACGTTGCGCGGCGGCGACGGGCAAATGGAGTTTGCTGCCGCGCTCATCGCCGCGCATCCGCGACGCAGCACGATGAACGAACACTTGCAACGGGCGCTCGCTAAAGCGACGGAGACCTCCCTGCTCGGACGGAATCTGGTCAGACATTTCGGCGATATGGGCGGAAGCCTCTCCGAACTGCGCGCCCGCGTCGGGTTAGCGAAAAACTGATCTTTGCTCTTCTTCTTGGCTGTGAAGGCGCGCGTCCTGGCCGTCGGCAATGCTTCTGACTCTGTGCCTTCACAGCCCGCTTCCGCCGGGTCATTCTCCTACCAACCGAGAGCTACAGGGGATGACGATTGGATATTCCCTGCCGCGCGCTTGTGCTAACCTTCCCGCTGACGAAACGGTAAAAAATTGCATTCGACCGATGGCTTTCCTGCGTACTAACCAGTGTTGGGGTGGGAAAGCGGATGTAGATTTGGAGAAGGAGAAGCTCGAGCGCGTGGAAGCAGCGCTACGACAAGCCGCACGCGGCGACCATCAAGCCTTTGGCGACCTTGTTCGAGAACATCAAGCGATGGTCTTCAGCATGGCCTATCACTTCCTGCGTGATCGCGCCTTGGCCGAAGAGCTGGCGCAAGAAGTTTTCCTCCATCTCCATCAGAATCTCGCAGCGATTCAGTCTCCGGCGCATCTCACCTTCTGGTTGCGAAAAGTGACCAACCATCGCTGTATTGATCAGGCGCGGCGGCAAAAAGTGCGACCGCAAATCAGCCTCGAAGAGGTGCCGCACGAACCGGTCGCCGATTTCGCGCACCGCGACCCGCTGCTCAGTGAAAAGCTGCGGCGCATGGTCGAGTCGCTGCCGGAAAAGGCGCGCATGGTGGTCATTCTGCGCTACCAAGAAGATTTGGAACCGGCGGAGATTGCCAAGACGCTGGATATGCCACTCAACACAGTGAAAAGCCATCTGCGCCGCTCGCTTGCGGCTTTGCGCGAGAAGCTGGCCAGATGTTTCGGAGAAGCACACGTATGAGCAGACTGGATGATGAGTTACGATTTGCCCTCAGACGCGAAGAGCCGTCCCTCGATTTCACCGCCCGCGTGCTTGAGCAAATCGCCAGGCGCAGCGTTGAACGAGTGAATCGGTGGCAACGCTTCAAGGCGTTATTTGCCCTGCCGCAATTCCGATGGGCAACCCTCGGCGCAATTGCCGCCATTTTGTTAGTCGTCGGCTTGCTGTTGTATCCACGACTGCAATCGCCAATCGAAGACCAACGGTCTCTGCAAGCGGGAAACGAAACCGACCCGAAAACGGTTCCGTCGCCGCCCGGCACGCCAACTCCATCGCCGGATGAGAGACAAAAAGATTTGGTGGCGAACGATGGTGCGGGCAACCGGCCACCACAGCCTGGCGCACCTCGACGCCTTCCTCATCGCAGGCCTGCGGCGCTGGCCAAGCAAGTCTCTGCGCCGAAGAGCGAAGGCGAGATTGCCAAAGATCGCTTGCTGCTCGCGCTGCAAATCGCCAGCGCCAAACTTAACGAAGCGCAACGCATTGTCCGCTCAGAATAACTACCGTGACGAGCGGCGCGTGACCAATGACAGGCAAAGCTGAAAGGGCAATGATGTTTCCTGAAAACAGAGTAAGGAATAAAAGAATTCGACCGGCCAGAATCGGTTGCGTCTTTCGCTCACGGCGGTGCTCGTCACCCGACACGTATCGCTCGCTATTATCTTTGGAGACTTTATGAAACAACTCTGCAAAACCATCACACTGGCGCTCTTTTGCTTCGCGCTCTACGCCCTAGCCGCATCATCGGCTTACGCGCAAGAAGCGAAGTTGGACATCTCTCATCTGGAACGATTCTCCGGCACGGCGACAGAATTGATTGACGTAACGGTTGATGAAAACCTGTTGCAGTTGGCAACCAAATTCCTCAACCCGAAACGCTCGCCTGAAGAAGCCGCCGTCAAAGAGATCGTTTCGAACCTCAAAGGCGTCTTCGTGCGCCGCTACGGCTTTGACCGCGAAGGCGAGTTTACCGACAGCGACATCGAATCGGTGCGCGCCCAACTGCGCGCTCCCGGCTGGTCGCGCATCGTCGGCGTGCGCTCGAAGAAGAAGAGCATTCTCAACCTTGACGTTTATCTCATGACCCAAAACGGCATCATCAAAGGCATCGCCGCGCTGGCCGTGGAACCGAAAGCCTTGACCGTCGTCAACGTCGTCGGGCCGATTGACCTCGAAAAACTCAGCCAGTTGGAAGGCAAATTCGGCATCCCGAAACTCGATCTCTTCAATGGCGGCGCGACCGCCGAGCCGGAATCTGCCGACAAGAAACCGCCGACCAATCAGTAACCCAGCCCCTGGTGACGGGGCTTCACTCTCAGAGAGAACAAGATGGGGTGGTGCATTCTTCGGGATAAGGAGCAAGGGAGATGAAACGGCTTACTCAAACCCTCACGGCGGGCGTTTTGCTGGCAATGGTGATTGCGCTTGCACCCGTTCAAGCCCGCGCCGGTGACCGCAGTTTCAGCAGCGTCGTCAAACACATTCAAAAAGAGTACAACGGTCAACGACAAGGAACCTTTGGGCTGGTTTCGTTCGGCAGATTGTTGGTGAAGATGATCAAGCCTGCGGGCGTAAAGAATTTCAAGGTGGTGCTCTTTAAGAGCGCAGACTTCTCGCACCTCAACGGTTCGGAAGAGATCGAGTTCAATCGCTTCGTGCAAGCATCGGTCAGCGAAGAGTGGCGACCGCTGGTGCAGTTCGCCTCGCGCAAAAACCGACAATGGACGTACGTCTATTGCACCGAAGAGAAAGAGGATGTGAAGTTTCTGGTCGTCAATCTGCAACAGAAAAACGCCTTCGTCGCCCAATTCAAATTCAGCCCTGATAAACTCGTCGCTTTTATGAATGACCCAAAGATCATGGGCGTCCCGCTCAACAACAAAACCGAGGCGCGGGACAAGGCTGACGAGGCAACCGCTCCGCCGAGCAACCAATCCGCCGAACCGCCGAAGGAGAGTCGTTGATGGCGATAGGAACAGAGCTTTCGCGCCTGCACGCGGGCGCGAAAGCCAGCCGATGGCTGCGCGCTTTTACCCTCTTCACGCGGGTCGCTATCGCTATCGGATTTTTACCGTCGGGCTTAACGAAAGTTTTAGGGAATCGCTTTACGCTTTTGACTCCCGACACGCCAATAGGTCTCTTTTTTGAAGGCTTGTATCAATCGGGATTCTACTGGCGCTTCATTGGGCTGGCGCAACTGCTCGCCGCATTTTTATTGCTGATCCCCCGAACCGCCACCTTCGGCGCGTTGTTATTCTTTCCTATTATCACCAATATCTTCGTCATCACGGTGTCGTTACATTTTCGCGGTACTTGGGTCATCACGGGTTTGATGTTGCTGGCCAATCTTTACCTCTTGTGTTGGGATTGGGATAAGCTGCGACCGATCTTCCGAGCCGACCAACCCGCGCGCCTGGAAGCATCCACCACAACCCTTGAAAGTGAGCCCGAAAGCTACTCTCCCTCTCGTTGACCGAACAGAAGGCGCTTTGCCTTTCTCTGACCCTGCATACTAGAATCCTGCGCGACTGCTCGAATTTCACCATCATCAACCGGAAGGTTTATTGCGCGTCCGGAGCGCAGGCTATCAAGGCCGCGCAGGAGTGCGAGGAGAAGCTTTTATGGGCGAAGAGAAAAACGCCGTTCGCAAAGAACCGCCGCGATTTTTAGCCACCGAACCCTATCATTATGCAAAGCTCTATGCCGAAATGTATCACTGCGATTTAGCCGTCCCCGGCATGATCGGCATCGGCAGTCTGGTCTGTTACACGCGCCTCGTCGAAGCCTTCGCGCTGCGAGTAGGGCATCCGTTACGATTGTTGACCACGCCGCTCGACTATTCGGATTATGGCACGGCGGCGGGCGAAATTGCCTATCCCATCTGGCTACACAATCCCTATATCGCAGAGATCGTCAACGCCAATGATTTCGATAAGCAGATCAATGAAGACCTCAGCGCCGAGATGGATAATTTTTGTCAACCTCGTCACGAGATTGAAAACCTCTGCGCCCCCTACGGGCTGCGCCCGCGCAAGCTGTTCGGACAACTCTTTCTGTCTACCGAAGAGATGGCCTGGGGGTTGCAAACCTTGGCGCATCTCAAGCGCCCTGTCGTTTGCATCTGCCCCTATGGCCGCTCGTCGCCGCCGCCCGAATCGGTCTGGTATCTCGATAAATGGTTGCGCCTGTTAGCTGCATTAGAAGGTACGGTGAGCTTCTTTCAACTGGGCAACAATCATTTTCAGCAAAAAGAGATTCCGGTCTTCACTCCGGTAACCACCTTGCGGCAGGCGATGGCGCTCATCTGGGCGAGCGATGTCTATGTCGGATTCGACACCGGCCTATCGCACATTGCCGCTGCATTGGAGAGACCGGCATTGGTGTTGTGGGACGCGGTTCGCAAAGCGCAACTCGAAGAAGCCAAGCAACCCGGTTTCAGTCTGGTTACTATGGGACGATGGACGTATGCGCATACGCGCAACATCGCCATTCTCGGCGAAAAACATGACGAAGTGTTAGAAGCCTGCATTGAATTCATCCTCGAAACTATCGCGCAACTACATCACCCGACGCAGCCTGTACAGAGCTATCTTCGAAAGTGACGAGTGATACCGAATTGCTCAACCCAATGAGCAACCTCGGTTGAGAGGCGGTCAGAGACCGCCTCTCAACTCACCTCTGTTTGGTTGGCAACTTGATGCGGGGCGGCGGTCAGAGACCGCCTCTCAACTCACCTCCGTTTGGTTGGCAACTTGCTCTGACCGGAAAGAAGATAGCCAAGCAACCTGTCAGCCGTTGCGCCTGCCCAACTTGTGCAGATTGTCACCGATCACTCGTCGCAAACAACCATGACGGGCGTCAACTCTTCGTGGGTCGCGGGATTCGTAAAGTTGTAGCCGCGCGTGCCGGTAAACCTGCCATTGAGAAATCCCATGCGTAAGGAAAAGAGCATCGGTTGAATCTCTCGATTCTCGCGGGTGCAGGGAATCTGCGCCGGAGGGAAATAGGCTTGTGCGATGTAGTTGTCGCGCTCGCTGGCAAAGATCGGGTTGAGCCGCTCCGGTTGCGGCTGAATGGCGACGCCTTTGACGTGATAGTTATCGAGTGGTTTGAGGACAAAGCCCTGCGCGCCGCCGAATTCCGCCATCACGGCTTCGGGCGACGCGAATTCAGTCAAGCGATGCGTTTTCAACGATGCCGCTGTGATCGTTTCCACATCCGCTTCTGACAACCCAAACGCCTCTTCGCGCAGGCGATGGCAGACGGCGAGCAAATTCTTATTGCCAAGTTTCCAACCCAACGGATTCAAAAAGAATCGGTTCGGGTGTCGGCGGTACGCTTCGGTGTAGCGCGCGAAACTGTCGGGGTGGTCTTGCCAAACGCGCACGATCAGCAGGTTGAAGATGCGGTCATAACGTTCGCCGTTCCAAACCGGATAGCCGGTCGCGTCGAACTCCACATCTTTGGCATAGACGACGCGGCTGGCGATGCCGTATTGGGCAAAGATTCTTTCGAAGTATTTGTAGTGCGCGTAGTAGGGCACGCTGGCGGCTGTATGATTGACGCTGATGGCGATGCTTTTATGATGAAAATTTTCGGTGACCGCTTCGACTAGGGCCTTTTCAAACCCCTGGTTCGGTCTGCGGGCAACCGGCAGATCGAAGGCCTGCAAAAAACTCTCTTCGAGCAGTTCGAGCAAGCCGACGTGCCCCGGCGGATTGAAATTCACTTCGATGATCTTCTCTTCGCTATCGCTCAAATGAAATTCGACATCGCCGAAATAATCGCCCGGGCGCATAGCATTTTGCGGCAGAAACCAATCGCTTCGCGTCACCTGTTGGTGATAGCGCGGCGATTGCAGCAAGCGCACGACGGCTTCGGTGATGCGGATCAGCCTTTCGAATCGCGACTGGGTGAGCAGAAAGGGCGTCGTACTCAAGCGATAGGCAAAGCCGAGGGTGTCATCCATGCGGTTGACGAAGCGGTTGAAGCGTTCTGCTGTAAAGTGCGGGTAGAAATTTTCGTAGAGGTCTTTCATCAGGCGGTTAGGAGCACGCGCTTTGCTGCAACAAGTCGGCAATTTCGAGGCGTTTGATCTTTCCGAGTTCGGTGCGCGGCACGGCTTCGATGAAGACAAACCGTTTCGGCACTTTGAAGGGTTCGAGGTGTGAAGCGCAGTGCTGTTGCAATCGTTCGATCAAGGCGGTTGGCTCTTGCGTCGAATGCGTAACGATGGCGGCTCCGACGGTTTGATAGGTGAACTCATTGGGCAAGCCGACGACGGCGGCTTCGACGACCTCTTCGTGCTGGTTCAAGACGGTTTCGATCTCCAGCGGCTGGCATTTCATGCCGTCCACGCTGATCTGCTCTTTGACCCGACCTTTGACGGTGATGAAGCCGTCTTCATCCATCACTCCCAAATCGCCGGTTGCAAACCAACCCTCTTCATCAATGCAACTGGTCTTCGCTTCGCCCCAATAACCGGGCATCACATTCGGCCCTTTGATACAGACTTCGCCTTCGCCGGTTTCGGGATGAGGATTGGCGATCTTCAACGCGACCCCTTTGGTGGCGCGACCCGTGCAGTCGAGTTTGTTCGGATTCTCATTATAAAAGTTGTAGGCGCTGCGACTGGCTTCGGTCAGGCCGTAATACATATAGATGCGCGTATCGGGCAACAAGTCGAGCAAACGCTGGGTGAGCGGCACTGGCATCGGCGTGCAGTTGATGACCAGATAACGCAGTCGCCGCGCGCTCCGAGCGAAGGCGTCCGTATGTTGCTCGACGAAGATTTTCAGCATTCCCGGCGACGCTAAAAAACCGGTGATGTCGTCGGTAGCCAGGATGTCGAGCAGGGCTGGCGAGTCGCGCATTCCGGCAAACAGATGCGCTTGTCCGCCCAATATCAACTGACTGTGCAGATGGCCTAACCCAAAGGTGAACGAGAGCGGCAAGCAGATCAATTCGCGCTCGCTGCCGGTCAGTTGTGCGAAGTCAATGATGGTGTTAGCAGTGAACAAGGTATTGGCTTGCGAGGTCATCACCGCTTTCGGTAAGCCCGTCGTGCCGCTGGTGAACATCATATAGGCAATCTCCGAACGCTCCGCAGACCACGCTTCGGGATCATTCGGTCTGAGCGTCGGAAAGGGCAGAATCGGGCAGGGGAAATTTTGCCAGCCTTCGGCATAGTTTTCGGTCACGACGATTTTGGCGGTCGTGTGGCGGACGGCGAATTCGACAAAGGCGCGCGGCCTTTGCGTGTGCAGATGCACGGCAATCGCGCCGAGCGACAGGCTTGCGAAATAGGTAATGAGGTGATGCGTGCGCCCTTCGATGAGCAAAATCACGCGGTCGCCTTTTTGCACGCCGTTGTCGGCCAAAACGCGAGCCATCTTTTTGACCAGTGAAAACACTTCAGCAAACGACAAAGTTCTGCCCTGCTCAGTCAGAAAGCGATGGTCGCCGCGCTCGTTGGCCTGCGCTTCTAGATAATCAACAATGGACTGCATGGCTCTGCCTCTTGCGATCACGCTTATGAAACTTGCCGGTAGGCGTTCGGTGATGTGGGGCTTTGCTCTGCGCGCATCAACTCCGTCAGGCTGTGCATCATCGCGCCGAGTCGTGCGAGATATTCGGTAAACAGATGCCCGGCCTCTTCATAGTTGATCGCTCGCCCCACCGTTTCGTGATAGCGGCGCAAGGCTTCGACGACGACGAGGAAATGATCGACTTCGGTGTTGTCGTCAACATGCACGCTGATGTAGAGCAGAGCTTGCGCGCGTTGCTCCGGTGAAAAGTGATGGCGGTTTTCGATCAGCGAAGAGAAGGCATCGAGAGCCAACGAATACTCGCCATGGTTATAGATTTCGGAAAACAGATTGGTCAACAGTCCGCGTTCGATCTCTTCGACCACCATATTGCGATAGACCCATTGCTTGAAGGCGCGCGCTTCGGGCAAGCCGTAGGTCTCCAGTTGCCAGGTCGAATCGCTGAGAAATGCGGCGGCAAAGCGGTCATAGAGTTCGGCGTGGGTTTCGCCGTTGTAATCAATCCCCAAATCTTCGTGGCTGGTCGCGGCGTTGTGGGCGCTGGCCAGAAAAAACTGCTCGCGCTCCTTGCCGTTGCTGGCGAGCGCAAGACGTTGCAAGCGGCAGGAGAGGCCGTAAATCGCCAGCATCTTCAAGTGGCTGGCTTTCCATGAATGAAAGAAGGTCGCCATCATAGCGGCTGTCCATTTTCGTTCGGGCAAGGTGCGAAAGCAGGTTTCAATCTTCTGCACGGCGTCGTGCGACTGCTGAAAACTTTGATTGAGGGTGTCCTTAAGCCGGTCGTCGGGCAAGATGTCAATGACAGGCGCAACGATTTCGAAGAGTCGTCTATGAGCGTTCATAAGTGCCAGCTTTCTGTGGTGTTGGTTGAGAGGGTGAAAAACTACCGGAGACGCAGAGGCGAAACGGCGAAATCGCTTGCCTAACACGCGAGAGCAACGGGTGAAGAGCGATCCGTTGCGAAAATAAAATCCGAATAAACCGATTCAGATTTTGTGGGTTCATATATATACACAAGCGCAGCGGATTGCAATGTGAAATTGAACCGACGCCAACTGCCTCGCGCCGTGTATAATGCTCAGCGAGGTAACGGCTATGCAACCAAGAGTGCACGTGAAAACCAAAATCTTACCGGGCAATAAGATTGAGATCATAGCGCCGGACTTCTCTGTCGGCGATGAGGTCGAAGTCTTGATTTACTTGCTGGAATCACAACCGCTCAATCAGCAATCCGCAATTGACCGGTTAGAGGCGATGCCCGGTCAGCGGTTATTTACAACTCCTACCGAAGCCGACCACTATCTGCAAGAGGAGCGTGATTCGTGGGAACGCTGAACTTGCCAACCGGAGGGCAAGCCTATGTGGATACGCCAATTGTCATCTACAGTGTAGAAAAGCATGTTGATTATTGGCCTTTGTTGCGTCCGTTGTGGTCGGCCTCGAAAACGGGAGAGATCGAGATCGTCAGCAGTGAGCTAACTTTGCTTGAGACGTTGGTCGGCCCGATGAAGCGGAGCGATGATGTGCTGGCCGCAGATTATGAGCAGTTGCTTACGTCAACCGAAATTCGATTGCTGCCGATTACACCTCTGATTCTGAAAAGGGCTGCTCGTTTGCGCGCCGAGATCAACCTGCGGACGCCGGATGCGATCCACGCCGCTACCTCGCAGGCTATGGCGTGCGATCTCTTTATTACCAATGACGCGACATTTCGTAGAGTTACCCATCTGCCGCTGGTTCTATTGAGCGATCTGCTGACCTCTTGATGACTTGGCTAATAGGCGCGCAAACGGCGCTGAAAGAAATCAGGCAGAATTCGCTGCGTGCGCCCTGCCGAGTTTGAAGGTTAGATACCTGACTTTGCTCTGTAAGGTCTGTTAGGTGATAGCTCCGGTGCCCATTCAGCAAGCCGATCATCAAAACCATCTAAATGGACAAACTCCAACGAGTAATTAAGCCCTAACGTGCGGGAATGACCTAATATCTTCTCGTCTGTCGTCACAAAGAGATGGCAATGGTTAGATATAGCCGAGAAGATTATTTCTAAGCACTCGTGCAAAATTAGGTTAAACTGATTCTCAAGATGGGGAAAATACGGA
>CAYXVU010000006.1:0-59015 GCA_964468725.1 uncultured Clostridia bacterium | reverse complement strand
TGGGCACGCTGGCCAGCGGCATCGCCCACGATCTCAACAACATCCTCTCCCCTTTGCTGACGGCGCTCGGTCTATTCGAGTTGCGCTTTCCGGACGAAGAGAGCCTGCGCCTCACGTCAATGCTCAAAGAGACGGTCGAACGCGGCGCCGGGCTGATCCGCCAAGTCCTCGCCTTCGCGCGCGGCGTTGAAGGCGAGCGCATCATTTTACAACCGAAACACTTGATTAAAGAGGTCGCCAAAATTCTCCGCGACACCCTGCCCAAAAATATCACCCTCACCTATTCCATCAGCAACGTCTTATGGGCGGTGATGGGTGACGCTACTCAACTGCATCAGGTAATGATGAACCTACTCATCAATGCGCGCGATGCCCTGCCGGAAGGCGGCAAAGTCACCATTGAAGCGACCAACGAATGGATTGATGAAAGCTACGTGCGCATGAACATGGATGCGCAGCCCGGACGCTACGCCTGCATCTCGGTCACCGACACCGGTTCGGGCATTTCGCCGGAGATCGTCGGCAAGATTTTCGAACCGTTTTTTACTACCAAAGGGCCTGGCAAAGGTACGGGGTTGGGTCTGTCTACGGTGCTCACCATCGTCAAAAGTCACGGCGGCTTTGTCACGGTTCACAGCGAAGAGAGTCAGGGAACCAATTTCAAAGTCTTTCTCCCGGCGGCGGAGTTGCCGATTGCTGAGTCCGCAGGGCAAGACGAAGCGGAATTTCCGCGCGGGCAAGGCGAATTGGTTCTGGTTGTTGACGATGAATCGGCGATCAGGGAAATCACCAAGCGCACCTTGGAAGCCTATGGCTACCGAGTGCTGACCGCCAATGACGGCACCGAAGCCGTCGCCCTGTTCGCTCAGCATAAAGAGGAGGTCAAACTGGTGTTGAGCGATGTCATCATGCCGTACCTTGACGGCCCCAGTGCATTGCGAGCCATCAAAAAAATCCACCCTGAAGTCAAGGCGGTTCTCAGCAGCGGCTTGCAGACGACTGGCCGGGATCAGAAGGTGGCCAGTACTGAGGCGCAAGCTTTTCTCTCAAAACCGTACACGGCGGAACAGCTCTTGAAAGTCCTCGCAGAGCTTCTTCAAAAGGGGTAGTCTGCGTCTTTGCCGACCTCTGAATATCGCTAGCCCACAGAGCAAGGCGACGGGCTGATCTGGCCGCCGGTTCGGTCGTCGGCTCTGGATGGATTGGCCGCAGATTGACTCAGGCTTGCCCGTCACGCGCGGGAATTTCCGCAACCGCATTTGGGAAATCTTCCCTTTATCGCGCTCTATCACGCTCAAATCAAAGAGATAGCCGTCGGCACGATGGTTGCCTACGCTAGCCAATTGCGGAGAAGTCCCCTGCGCCTTGTCCGCAAGGCGATCATTCGAAAGGACGCAAGAGAACGATCAATAGGAACCGCGAGCTGCTCGGCAAGCCGCACAGACAGCGATATGCGTATCGGGGGGCATATCGCTGAGGAGAAAATCCCATGGGTATCTCTGAAGCAGAACGGCACATCCAACGAGAGGTCTTAATTCCTTCCGGGAATGTTCACCTTGAAGGTAATTTGCTGGTTCCTGCGCAGACCTGCGGACTTATCCTCTTTGTTCACGGCAGCGGCAGCCGCTCGGTCAGCCCGCATCACCAATTCATCGCCCACACGTTGCAACAAAACCGCATCGGCACTTTGCTTTGCGGTCTGCTGACAATCGAAGAAGAAGAAGAAGACCGCTACACAGGCCACTTGCGATTTGACCTTGCCCTAATGGCCAAACGATTATCGGATGTCACCCATTGGTTGCAAAGACAAGATGGATGTCCGTCATCCCCCATCGGTTACTTTGGTTCCAGCACCGGAGCCGGAGCCGCACTGCTGGTGGCCGCGACGCTAGGCAACCGCATTGCCGTTGTCATCTCTTGCGGAGGGCGACCGGATTTGGCGGGCGACGCGCTCGCTGCGGTTACAGCGCCGACCCTCCTGTTGGCCTGTGGCCGTGATGAGTCGCTCATCGAATTGCACCAACAAGCCTACGCAAAGCTGCACTGCAAAAAACAATTGGCCGTCGTCGAAGGGGCAACGCACCGGTTTGCCGAGCCGGGGGTCATGGAAGAGGTTGCTCGACGAACTGCCGAATGGTGTCAGAAACATTTTCTTTGATGGGCTAAGTGAAAAGTGGACCTGCCCCGGTTTGGTGGACAATTTCTCACTTGTTTGTTGGGCGACCTGCTGATGGAGCTTTTCGTACCTCACCGGCGAATGATACCCGATCCCAGAATGCCAGCGCCGCGTATTGTACCGCCCCTCGATGGAATTGAAGACCTCCTATTTCGCTTCCTCTACAACTGACATTAGAGTTACTATCCGAACGAGGTAGAACGAGGCAGGAGTTCTATTCCAGGGAGGGATCAAATTGATGAAGAACAACCGAAAAGCTTTGTGGCTGCTATTGGTCTCGCAGACTCTCATCCTAGTCAGCGGGCTACTCCTAAAGACATAGAGTCTATTAATTAACATATTGAGCATGGTGATTCAATTTATCGTGGTTGCATATGCGGGCCTGATGTTAGCCGGAATTATCTCGCCCAGAAAGATGTAAGAGACGCTTGACATAAAATATACTTTCGACAATCTATCCCAATTGATACCGTAATCAGTCGGGTACGATCCCAAACGGAATCTAACAAGAGGTTGCGACGGAGGCCGCGAAGCAAGGCCGCATCGTTCTCTGAATGCTGCTCATGGCCCCGCCGAACGGGAGCATTCGGCTGCGTATCGCATTAGGAATTTGTAATGAGGGAAATTAAACCTCCTGAGTCATTGGACTTCGATTCAGCGCTATGGAGTGTCTTTCTTGCCGGATCAATCGAGCAGGGGGCTGCCGAGATGTGGCAGGCGAGTGTTGCTGCCGCGCTCGCAGACCTCAACATCGTTGTCCTCAACCCGCGACGCAACTCTTGGGATGCGAATTGGCCTCAAGAGATCGGCTTCGCACCCTTCCGCGAACAAGTCGAATGGGAACTCGCGGCGCAGGAGATGGCCGACTTGATCGCCTTCTACTTCAGCCCTGCGACGCGGTCTCCAATCACGTTGCTAGAGCTTGGGCTTGCTGCGAGACAGAGTCGAGCAGTCGTGTGTTGTCCGGCTGACTTTTGGCGTCGGGGAAACGTGGAGATCGTGTGTTCACGCTACGGCATCGAGCAGGTGGCAACGCTCGATGATTTGATTAGAGCGATTCGCTTCTATGCACAACCGAACATTCGGATCAATTGTAATAGTCAGAACCTGACCTGACAGCAAATGTTTACCTCACAGCAACCTGCTGGTCGTATTGTCCGATCATGAGAGTTTGCTGCCTGCCCAACATCTTCGAGTGCCATATAGATATGGCGCTCGTGATGCTCTATTGAGCCATCGTATTCACTCCCTTAATCCGTCAGCGCCCGCAGCAGATCAACTTCCTGCTCCTCAAAAGACGATAACACCCGGTCATTGAGCAATTCTGCTGTCACCAGCGCATTTTTCCTGTCACACAACTTGCAGGTCGCCACACGTGTGTAGGTATCAATGAAAGGTTTCGCCCACGCAAGCCATCAATCTTGGCAAACAACACTTGCGTGACGCGCGGTCAGAAGCCACTTGCCTCCCCGCTTCATCCAGATATTTGTAAAGCGGCGGTTAATGGTTTTCCCCGCATCGGGAGAGGTGCCTTTCGGTACAACAGTCTCCCGCCCCATCACGATGACTGTGTTCCCGTGAATGAGCACCCTCTCAATCTCGCGAATGAACGAAGAATACGTAAGGGTGCCAGCTGCGATCGGCCCCTTACTCGCGTCAACTGCTACGTTAAATGGATTGTTGACGACGTAATCTTTTGCCCAATTGCTTTTCATTGCTGCCAAATCACCTCGCAGCAATGCATCAACTTGCGCTTGCTCAAGCTTTCTGATTTCTTGTTCGAGCGCACCATTGTGTTTTGCGCTTTGCCCTGACACCAAGCCGGATACGGCGAGAAGAAAAGCCGCCGCGAGTAGGATTAACTTCATGAGTATTGTTCTCCTTTCCATTTCAATCCGAGTTTGTACTACACGGCGATGAGATCGCTTCAGACTTCCTCATTTCCCTCGTCAGGGCGTCCTCAACCAGTAACTTATCAATTTCATTGATTACCCTGTCCCTCAACCGCCCCCAAAATGAAGCTCCGCATAGCAAGCTGCGGGGAACTAACCCCGCAGCGATTAGATGGCGTTCCGTCACAGGATATTCAGAATCGCCATCCTTCACTTCGCAGCAAATTTCCAATGGGGGTATCACTTCCTCCGAGCCACAGTATACATCCTTCGGGATTAACTTCGATGCCTGTGCTCGCGTGGTGCAGAAAAACTTCTGGTACGTAGGAGATGAGATATACCTTCTGACTTGCATCTCGAAGGTCAGACCGATACAACCCGACCCAAGTATCCCACGGCGGAATATTATTGGAGTCGAAGAAGCCTTCCGATGTGACTTCTGCCGCTCCATCCGCTAGGTTTGCATCAGGGAAGTAGCACAGGAGCCTACCGTGTCTGAGGTCAAGGTCTTTGGTTACTGGTTTGACCCTTTGTGGCTGTAGCCATAAGCCTCGATACATCAGGACACTAAGAACAACATCGGCTCGTGTTTCTGACAGGATATTTGGATAAAGCGAATCATAGCGGAGGGAGTTCTTTGGGTCTGCGGCCACTGCACGAGTGCAGCACCAGGCAACAGCTTCAGCAAGCCGCTGATCGAAGTGAGTTGTGTCTTTGATAGAGTACATCTCTTCTTTGCGAATGCAACGATAGCGACTTTGTGCATTCCGGTTGCTCCCCTTGTTAGACCGCATCAGGCGTTCAGCGATCATTTCGGCAGGGCAGCCTGTTGCTTTGCGAGTTCAGTCTTGAAGGCTTGTTCTTTGTCGGCCACAAACTTCTTGTAGCCTTCAGCATCGACGAAGGCGGCTGGCGCGCGTTCCGTCAGCCGCGCGTATTTTGTTTCGAGATCGAAGTAACTGCCATGCGAACCCAGAAAGATATCGCACGGCAAAGATTTCAAGACCCGAAACATCCTCTCATAGTCAGCCGCAATCTGCGGATAAGCAGTGTTGTTCACAAGCCGATAACCGGGATTCACATTGGGGCTGCCGACAATCACAACGTTGTAGGTCTTACCAGCCTCCTGCACCTTCATCGTCCAGGTGGTGCATCCCTTGGTGTGGCCGGGAGTGAGATGTGCCACCAAGACGGCTCCCCCTAACCTGACCTCATCACCATCACGCAGCACGCGATCTACCTTTGTGGGGGTGTATTGTGAGGCTGGAAGATTGCCATAATGAAAGTCCGTCTTGCCGCCGGATTCAACGACCGACACGTCGGCATCCATCACCATGTACTGCGCGCCGGTTAGCTTCTTGATGGTGTCACTGGCAGCATTGTGATCCCAGTGCGCGTGGCTAATGAGAAGGGTCTTGATATCTGAGAACTTGAAACCGAGCCTCTCCACGCTGGCCCGGATAAGGGGAACGTTTTCCTCAAGATCGCTATTGATCAGGATGTGTCCCTGCGGCGTGGTAATCAGATAATTGGCGAGGCCTTTGCTGCCGACATAGTAGAGGTTCCCTGCGATTTTGAACGGCGGAAAGGGTTCCGTCCAGTCGCCATTGGCTTGAGGATACGGAGTGCCGGATGTACTGCACATAGCAATAAATACACCCGAGAGGATGGCGCACAGACTCAGCCACTTCTTCTGCATATCTTGCAACTCCTAATTCTTAGTATGAGGTCAAACGTTCTCCATTGTTCGACCCACGCCAAACCGTAAAGCAAGTACCGCACGACGTCTACCGCCTCTGGTTTACGGCGCGAGCCAGACAGGCAACGGTTTCGTAAGCACCGGAACGGCTCGCAAATTTGGAGGCGAATGCCGTAAGTGCCAGTTCAACCTGCCAGAGATCAAGATCAGACTCTGGCTAGGCTCCTCGATTGGTAAGCATCCTTGCTCAAGAATCGGGGCTGTTACTCGGAACCTCCCTGGTCGTTACTTCAATAGCTCAGCGACCAGAATTCCCAGATAGGTTCCGATAGCGTTGCCTACCGTTCCGACAAGCAGTCCGGGCAATTGCAGATCGGGGCGACCGAGACTCGCTGCACAGACGGGCGCGCTGGTTGCGCCGCCGATATTGGCGTTTGAAGCAATGGAAACGATATCCCAGTCCTGTTTCAACAAACCGCCAACCGTAAAAATAATGATTCCGTGCAAAAATACGATAATCGTCACCCAAATTAAGAGAATACCGGCGGCATCACCGCTGCTTTGAAGCGCCTTGATGTCGCAAAGCGCGCCGATGATGGCGAGAAAAAGCATGATTAAGAGATAGCCCAAAATCCTGCTGCCCTGAAGCCTTTGCACAAATGGGATTTGCGCAAGAATCAGTGCGAGCGTTGTTAAAACGATTATTGAGGGGAGCCCTGGCAGACTTGCAGCGATCTTTGTTGCAATAAAAAGCGTTGCGAAACCAAGCGCGAGCAGCAAGGCAATATCGGTCAGACCGATTGCCTTCGTGTCTTGCATCATTCGCTCTCTCATCTCTTCGTCGGAAAGGTTTGCCATTTGGGGCGGAACCTTTCTCTCTCTCGGAAATGCTTTTCGGAAGAGTGACGGCAAAAGAAGCGTCAAGATCATCCAGATGGTGGTTAAGATATTGTCAACCGCGTTGACCGCCGCATACAAAACGCCGTCTTTGTTCACACCATAATTGAGCGCGATGGCGTTTAAATTCGCGCTTCCGCCGATATAGGTTCCTGTGTACATTCCGGCGACAGCATAAGCCGGGCGGAAATGGTTCTCCGGCGAAACGATTTTGTATCCGACGACCACTGCAATCATCGTCGCCGCCGCGCCGATAAAAAACATCAAGAGCATAGGAAACCCGGCGAATTTCAAATCTTTCAACTTCACTTCAAGCAGAAGAAAGAAGATTCCGATTGGCGCGGCGTATTGAAAAATGGCATCGTAAAGCGGCGGCGCGTTATTGCTGGAAGGGAGCACGCCGAGATTGGCCAAAATGGCGGCAGCGATGATGATGATCAAAACCGAGCCGATATGTTTGAAAAAACTCTTTTGCGCCAGCCATTCCGAAGCGACGATCAGGAAAAGCAAAATGGTTACGATATAAACCGGCTCTCGAATAAACGGCATATTTTGTTTATCTCAGATTTTTTAGGGTTTTACGAACCGTCGGCATCTTACAATTTAGAGGACGAAAAAACTATAGCCAAAGGTGAAATAAATTGATGAACGAGGCCAGTCAAAGGCTTGCCAAGCAAGACACCTACGGGCGAAGGCCCTTGACTGGCAACGCAGCACGGGCTACTGGCTCGAAGTGTATCGCGGTGTCGGCGGAGTCGCGTCACCGTATTCATGACGGTACGTGCGAGCCTTGCGTTTTACCCATACCGTCAGAGCGTCCATTCACCTGTCTGTGAAACCGGGTCAACTCCACTTCTTGCGGTGCGCGCGATTTGTGAGCGCCGAGGGAATTTGCTATGGTTTACAATTCATCAAACTGTGAAAAGACAGATGGTTATAGCTAATTTTCGCTGTATGCGAAAATCTTCCGTATGGAGGGTGGCAGTCGCCATTTTGCAGACAGATGACGGTAGCCCCAAGTTCGTGCGGCAGATCAGGCAACTAAGTGGCAGGCAAGGCTCTGGCAAGCTTTGCCAATAAGGGGTTGCCAACCGAGTAGCCGCACAATATGAAGAGAGGATTTTGATATGAGTTCGAACCCCATCACACAGCCCTACAAGCCGTTGGCGGATGCACCGGGACTTGCGCCGCTCGAACAACAGCTTGAGTGGTATCGGTTGATTCACCTCGGCAGATTGTTAGATGACAAAGCCCGCAACTATCTGCGGCAAGCGAAAGGCTGGTCGTATCACGCTTCGCACGCCGGACATGATGGCATTCAGGTGGCACTCGGTCTGGCCTTCCGACCGAACAAAGATTATCTGTTTCCCTACTATCGTGACATGCTTACCTGTTTGGCAGCGGGGGTGACGCCCTATGAAATCATCCTCAACGGCATTTCGAAAGGGCAAGACATCGCTTCCGGCGGACGCCACATGAGCAATCATTTCGCCAAGATTGCAATCGGCATCTGGAATGTCTCCTCCGCTACAGGCAATCATACACAGCACGCGGCGGGGTTGGGACGCGCCGTCAAATACTACGATGCCGACTCCATCGTCTATTCGAGTCAGGGCGAATCGTCAGCGTCGGAAGGGTACGTCTTTGAAGCGCTCAATGGCGCAAGCCGCGAACGTTTACCCGTCATCTTCGTCATTCAAAATAATGGCTATGGTATTTCCGTGCCGGTCAGCGATCAGACCGCCAACCCAATTGTTTCGGAGAACTATCGCGGCTTGCGGAATCTGACGATTATCAATTGCGATGGCACGAATCCGTTCGATGCCGCGACTGCGATGCGCCGGGCGACGGATACGATTCACAATGGCGGCGGCCCTGTGCTGGTGCATGCCTTCTGCGAACGCATCAACGCCCACTCGAACTCCGACCGTCAAGAGGCCTATCGCAGCGCCGACGAATTGGCTGAAGTCCGCACCTTCGACCCGTATGAACGCCTGCGACTCCATTTGCTAAATGTCGAAGACGTAGAAGAGGTCACTCTGCTGGCCATCGAAGAGGAGAATAAGACCATTGTTGAAGAGGCCGCCCTGAAAGCGGAAGCCTCTCCCGATCCCGATCCGCAAACCGCTACGTGGTATGTACTGCCGGAAGAGGCAGAGATTGCGCCCGCCGCTCAAATTCCGCAAGCGGGCGAGCCGATCACCTTGCTGACGGCTATCAATCAGACCTTGAAGTCCGAGTTTCGTCGCAATCCGAACACCTTCTTGTGGGGGCAGGATGTCGCTTCTAAAGAGAAGGGCGGCGTCTTTGGCGTCACCAAAGGCATGCAACAGGAGTTCGGGCCGGGGCGCGTCTTCAACGCCCCCATCGCCGAAGATTACATCGTCGGCACGGCCAACGGCATGGCGCGGTTCCGCGACGACATATGGGTCGTTATCGAAGCCGCGCAGTTTGCCGATTATGTCTGGCCAGCGATGGAGCAAATTGTTGACACCTCGCACGATTATTATCGTTCCAACGGCCAGTTCGTACCCAACATCGTCATGCGCTTGGCATCGGGCGGCTACATTGGCGGGGGGCTCTATCACTCGCAAAATCTCGAAGCGACCCTGACCTCTTTGCCGGGTCTGCGCGTCGTCACTCCGGCATTTGCCGATGATGCAGCGGGGCTATTGCGTCACGCCCTGCGGTCGCGCGGCGTGACCTTCTTCCTTGAACCGAAGTACCTTTACAATCAGGCGTTCGCCAAAGCTCCAGACCCGGGCGAAGAGTACGAGATTCCGTTTGGGCAGGCACGAATTCGCCGCACCGGCACAGACTTGACGATGGTCGCTTATGGCACGGTCGTGCATTGGTGCGAACGCGCTGCGAGCAAGTTGAAAGATGATTATGGCATTGAAGTTGAAGTGATTGACCTGCGAACCCTCGTACCTTTCGATATGGAGACCGTCGCTCGGTCGGTTCGCAAAACTGCGCGCGTCTTGATCGCTCATGAGGACAAAGTGTTCAGCGGATTCGGCGGCGAGATTGCCGCGCAGATTGCCGAACAATGTTTCGATGCGCTCGATGCGCCGATTGTGCGTGTCGGTTCGGCTTTCAGTCCGGTGCCGTTCTCGAAAATTTTGGAGCGTGAAGTTCTACCGCAGGTCGAAGACATTACGACCAAAGCGCTCGAACTGGCGCGTTACTAAACCGATTGCCCAACCGATTGCTGCGCCTGCTTCGGGTGCTGTCCGGCACCGGAGGCAGGCGCTTTCTCGTGCGCGTCGTCGGAAAGTCAAGAAATCGTCTTCCCCGTGCCGCGTGCGGGATGGTAAATTGCTCGGTTCTCAATAACTGCAAAAAGAGGAGAGTCTGACGCTCTGCATGAAACTGAAGGTCTTACATCACGACAACTGTTTTGACGGCTTCGCATCGGCAGCCGTCTTTTCCCGCTTCTTTCGCGAGTCCATTGATCCGCAGGTCGAGATCGGCTATCAAGGGCTGGCGCACAGACCCAATCAGAAGTTGATCGAAGAAGAACTCTTCGACGGCGAGCAAAATGCCATTGTTGATTTCAAGTACAGCCCGTCGGCCAAACTGACGTGGTGGTTCGATCATCATCAAAGCGCTTTCCTGTCACCTGCTGACGAGCAACATTTCTATGCCGACAAATCGCCGACGAAATTTTATGACCCAACCTATAAATCGTGTACCAAATTCATTGCCGACACGGCAGTCAAAGAGTATGGCTTCGACCCCGGCAACCTCGTGGAATTGATCCAATGGGCAGACATCATTGACGGCGCGCAGTATGACAGCGCGCAGACGGCTGTGGAATTGGCCGCCCCGGCGTTGAAGCTGATGTTGGTCATCGAAGCGAGCCGCGATCAAACCTTAATGCAAAAGATCATCAATGGCATGCAGACCTCTTCGCTTGCCGAGTTGATTGCCGACCCGCAGGTGGACAGCGCCTTTCAGCCGCTTTATGAAAAGCATGTGCAGACGATTGATTGGATTCGTGCCGCAGGAGAATTTGAAGATGGCGTTATCTACTTCGATTTGAGCCAATACAACGCTGTCGGCTACAGCAAATTCATTCCCTATTATCTCTTCCCGCAAACCGTCTATTCGGTGGGGCTGAGTTTGACGCCCAACCGTTCAAAGGTGTCGGTCGGGTTCAACCCGTGGAGTCCGCAACCGCGTCGTCACAATTTGGCGACGATCTGCGAACGCTACAATGGCGGCGGTCATCCGGTGGTTGGCGCGATTTCATATCAACCGGAAGAGATTGACCGGGCGCGCGAAACCGCCCTCGCCATTGCCAAAGAGTTGCGCTCGTAAGCCCTCAATTGCCGATCAAAGAAACGCCGACTGAGGGCTTGCGAGCATTGCCGTAGCGGGTTCCGCACTGACTCGGCGGCGGCGCTGGCCGATTATTCGCAGCGCAGAGCAACGATTGGGTCTACGCGCGTCGCCTTTCTCGCAGGCAGATAGCTGGCCAACGATGACAGCAGACAAATGCCCAACGCGATGCCGACAAAGATCATCGGGTCGGTCGCGCTGACCTCGAACAAGAGCGTCGAGATAAATCGCGTGAGGATCAGCGAGGCCAGCAGTCCAATGCCGATGCCAATGGCGGCCATCGTCATGCCCTGACGAACAACCAGCTTAATCACATCGCCCGCCTGCGCGCCGAGCGCCATGCGAATGCCAATCTCATGCGTGCGTTGGCTAACCGAATAGGCGATCACCCCGTAAATTCCGACGCTTGCCAAGATCAAAGCGACACCAGCAAAGAGGCTCATCAGCAACATGGACAAGCGTTGTACGGCAACCGATTTTGCAATCAGGTCGCCCATCATACTGATGTTGTAAGCCGGTTGGTCTTTATCAATCGTCGCCAACTCGCTGCGCACGGCGGCGGTGAGATGTTGCGGGTCGGCAGAGCTTTTGACGACCAACGCCATCTCCGGCCACGGGTCTTGCAGGTGCGGCACATAGGCTTCCGGCTTGGCCTCGGCTTGCAAGCCGAAATGTTTGACATCGGCAACCACTCCGACGATCTCGCGCCAATCGGGTTGTCTGCCGAAGCCGATGCGCTTACCGAGTACTTCTTCATTGGGAAAGTAACGCCGCGCCAAGGCTTCGTTGATGATAATCACGCCGGGCGTATCGGCGCGGTCGCGTTCAGTAAAACTGCGCCCCTTGACGATGCGAATCCCCATTGTGCGAAAGTAATTGGTGCTGACTTGTCGGTACTCGACGGAGGGTTTAGTGCCGTCTGCCGCAGGAGGTGCGCCTTCGATGCTGAAACCCCAATCCATGTTCGACCCGCTGAAGGGCAAATAAGTAATCACTCCCGCCGCTTGCACTCCGGGTATTGCTTCGACTTTCGCCAACAGGTTTTCATAAAAATCTATTTGCGTCTGCCCTTCCCCATATTTGGCGGACGGCAGTGAGAGTTGCGCCGTCAAGATTTGGTTCGGATTGAAACCCAATTTCGAATTGGTCAGTTCGAAGAAACTTTTGACCATCAATCCGGTGCCGATCAGCAACACTACGGCTAACGCGATCTCGGCAATCACCAATCCGTTTCGCACCCGCTGGCTGGTCTTGCCTGCGGTCGAGCGGCTCGCCTCTTTGAGCGCGGCATGGAGTTGCGGCTTGGAGGCTTGCAGAGAAGGAATCACGCCGAACAGCAGGCCGGTTACGATGGAGACGACCAGAGTAAATCCCAACACCGTGCTGTCAATCTGCACCTCTTGGAGTCGGGGAATTTTTTCCGGGCTGATGGCGATCAAAAAGTCGAGTCCAATATAGGCTAACAAAACGCCCAGCGCGCCGCCGAGCAAAGCGAGCAGAACGCTTTCGGTAATCAATTGGCGAATCAACCGCGTGCGGTCAGCGCCCAGTGCCAAACGCAGGGCGACCTCACGATGACGAATTGAGTTTCTGGCCAACAACAGATTGGCGACATTGGCGCTGGCGATGAGCAAGACAAAAGCGACCGCACCGAACATCACCAGCAGAACCGGACGAACATCGCCCACCAGTTGCTCGTGCAAACCGGCCATCGCCGCGCTCCAACCATCATTGGCTTGCGGATATTGTCCGGCGAGGCGGTTGGCAATGGCGCGCATATCGGCGCTCGCCTGATCTTTGCCGACGCCGGGTTTGAGTCGCGCAACGACCTGAAGATAGCGTGTTGATCTGCCTTTCAAATCGTCGGCATCGAAGACCAGCGGACTCCACAACTCTTTCTTCTCGGCGGTCGGCGGAAAATCGAACTCCGGCGGCATAATGCCGACCACCGTGTAGCTATTGCCATTAAGGGTAATCGGTTTATTGATTAGACCGCGGTCGCCTCCGAAACTGCGCTGCCACAGACTGTAGCTGATCATCACCACTTGGTTCTGTCCGCTTTGATCTTCCGAGTGCGCAAAGCTGCGCCCGAGCAGCGGCTCGACGCCGAGCAGCGAAAAGAGGTTGGCCGAAACCAATACGCCGCGCAGGCGTTCGCTCTCGCCGTCTGTCAGGTTGGGGTTCCAACTGACAAAAGCCGACATCCCATCGAACGACTGATTCTGTTCGCGCCAATCCAGAAAGTTCGGCGGCGAGACGGGGTTTTGCTCCTGCTTCTTCTGACGGCTACTCTCCCAAACCTTCATGATGCGGTCGGCATCCGTGTACGGCAACGGGCGCAGCAGGATGGCGTTGACCACGCTAAAGATCGCCACGTTTCCGCCGATGCCGAGCGCCAACGTGATGAGCGTTACCACCGTAAAGATCGGATTGTGAATGAAGACGCGCAATCCATAGCGAATATCTTGCAGAAAAGAACCCATAAAAACACCTCGCTGGATGGTGATGATTGCAGCCCGAAGCCGGACTCATACCGCACAGTCTGTTGCCCAGTTGATTCGACTAACGCGCGGCAGCTTACAGCCGTTTGAGGCTCACCCTTCCTGATCCGGTCGTCAGGATAATCAACGCGCCACCGCCATTGATCTGTCCGCTATAACGAACGCCATCGCGCAGGGGGCGGATTTCACTAAAGTCCGAGCGGAACTTCTCGGACAAGGTCTCAACGAAGACGGCGGCGCTCACCTGGCTGGCCAACTGCAAGTTGATGTTGCCGCTGCCAGAGTGAAAGAGCCGTTGGCCGCTGCCCGTCAATTTCGGATGGGAAACCCGGTTGATATTGCCCCCAAGCCGATTGTGCGAACGCGAATAACTCCACTTCTCTTCGATCTGTGCCAACAACCCTGTGCTATCGCCCTCTGGCAGACTTTGCGAATAGATGATTGTGATGTCGCCGCTTCCGGTGTCGGCTTCGATCTCTCCTTCGCAATCGCGCACCATGATGTCGCCGCTGCCCGTCTCGATGCTGGCCGTTCCGTCATAGTCTTCCAGTATCACTTTGCCACTGGCCGAATTCAGTCGCAGCGTCACCCCCGGCGGCACGTCGAGGTGAAAGTCCACAGAGACCGGCGAGATATTAGCGCGATAATCAACCTTGCCCACTACCTTCTCGCCCTGCTGCTCAACTTTGATCTCGACTTGTTCTAAGTCAGCGGCGTCGCCGTCATACTTGGTTGCCCGGATGCGCACATCGCCGGTTGACGAAGTGCGCACTCGGAGGCTGCCGGAAGCGTTGGCAATCTCCAGGCCGGACAGCTTGCCTGCCGGGAACGCCCATTCGGACGAGAGCGCTTTGCCGCGTCGGGTTTGCCCTCCCGTTGCCGCAGCCGATTTGAGGTTGACCAAAGCGACCGCCACAAACAAGATCAAACAAGCGGCGGCAAGAAGAAAAGCGATTTGGCGTTGCACGTTCATCATCTCTCCTTTTGATACCGAAAGCCTGTTCCTCCTCGCTGGGAAGTCGCCTCTTCCGACCTTTTTCCGAACCTGGAGGCAACAGGGTTTCGATCCGTTTCGCCTCTCCCGATCACGACATCTAACCGTTGGCGATAATTCCGGCAATCGCTCAATTTTCAGGTGAGGCAAAGAGTATATATTCAGGTTAGTTTTGGTTCAATAAAATAGTCGTCTGCGTAGTTGCCGAGAGCGCCTGTTTGACTTCCTCAACGCTTGGCACCTGTGCCGTCCATTCTTTGATGACCTGGCCGCCTTGAATGAGGCGCACGGTGGGCACTTGCTCAACTTCGCGCGCAAGCTGCGAAAAGGTTAGGGGCGTATACGCCGCATCGAGTTGATTGTTCTTCAAGAAGTCGTTGATTTGGTCTTCATACTGCGCGCCAATGAAGAGCCGCACGGCAGGAGATTGAATATGGGAAACCAACTCTTGCACCTGTGCGGCAGAGTGAGCGCAACTTTGACAAGTCGCGCTCAACAATACACGCAACTGGTCTTCACCTTCGCCGATAGTCAAGGCGGACGACCGTTCGGCAATCGGCTGAGCAAAAAACATCAAAGCGAAGACAGCGATCAGTCCCGCACTGGTACGCAACCAACGAAAGGGAGCCGGATGCACACCGCCCCGCCTGATAAGAAGGAGCAAGCCGGTCAGAGGAATCAACACTGCATTATGCCAAAGAACAGCTTGCGGACCTCCGGCAAAGAGCGTTCCGAAACAATTGCAATCCGTTCCCTGCAAGGCAGACCAGCGCCAGACCGTGCTGATGACAAACAGGCTCAACATAAGAATGATGCCCCACAATGCTGATCTGATTGCATAGCCGACCAAACAACAGCCGCCCAAGACCAGTTCGGCAATGATGATCGAAAAAGCTGCGGCGGAGAGAAAAGTGGGCGGCAACAGATCATATCGGGCAAGTTGTTGGGTAAAACTCTCGACATCAATCGCTTTGAGCAGCGCCGCCGCAAGGAAGACGACACCCACGCACCAGAGCGCCAGATTGAACAACCATGCTTTGCTACGCGAAGGTAATACCATTAGCCCCTGCCTGACCCAATTCGTTTGGCAACGCCCAGCGATCCCGCGCCGTCGCCGCGCCAAACAGAAGGATGCGAAACAAACGGCTGCCGCGCGGCAGCTTTGCTCACTGCGCAAGCGACCTCCTCCTCAACTAAATCGCGTGCGGGCAAAGCAGCCGTTGAGGTTATGAACCAACCCTCTCTCCTGAGGCATCGGAACGCGCAACCTAAGAGATGCGCGGCAGCCAACAAAGAGCGATCCGAACGCCAACCCCTTACGAGACTTTTCGGGTCAGCGGACTGAATGCGCTCTCGACATTGCAATTGCCGCTGTCTCGGCAATTATTGTCGCAGCCGAAGACCGCCTCTTGGCAGTTGCCGCCGTCACGACAGCAGTTATTGGTTGCCTGCGTCAGCAAGCCGAGCGGGTCAATGAAGACTTGCAATTCAAGGCGCGGCTCCAACTCTTCGGGAATCAAATCGGCAAAGAAATCTTTGATCGGGGTAGTCATAGGTATCCTCCTGATTAGTGGGTGACCGCAGCGGTGTGCCGGTTGTCAACCGGGCGCAACCCGTCCGACCACTCCGGTTATCCGATGAGTTCATCCTCTGCGCGGTGGCGGAGCACAGGACAAACGCAACCCGTCAATCAGCCGGATGGCTATCCAGCAATTTGCCTTGCGGGACGACTCTGACCTCTTTACAGACAGCCTTTTCGTCAATGCGAACGACGCGCCGTTTCTTGACATTCGGCTGTTGGGGATCATGGAAGACGACTAAATCGCTCGTTTCCAAATTGGCGAAGTACTCTAGGAGTCGGCTACGGAGATCGGCATTGAAATTGGCGAGCACTTCGTCGAGGGTGATCTGATTCTCGGAAACCAAACGCAGAATACGGAAGACTAGTTTATCGAGTTTGATGCAGCGGTCGCCCGTCGTCACCCAATACTCCGGCTGCTCCTGCGTGTTGACGACCTCTGGAAGTCCGGCTTGCCAGTCGCAGAATTTGGCAAAGGTCGGTTCAGAGGGCGCTTGCAACAGTTCCCGGATGTACTGTTTGTAGGTTTCGCGGTTGACAAAGATTTGGCCGATGTCGAATACCGATTCGCTCAGTTTGCCGGGTATGTACACCGTACAGTTGGGCAATTCGGGAGGCGCGCTCTCTTCTTCTTCGACGCCGCTTGGGTCATCCAGCGGGTGATCGCGGAAGTAGCTGCGGCCATAGGTGTCGTAGTAAATCATCGAATGCAAGGTATCGGTCCCGCCTGCCCATGGACGACCGAGAACCGGCGGGAACGCGCCGCCATCATCATCGAATGAAGCGTCGCCATCTTCGGTCAGTAGCACCTTGCGCTCGCTCTCCGCCTCGACGCGATAGGCCAAAGCGCGCGTGATGTCGGCATCTTTCGTTTCAATGACCGTAATGCCGAATTGCGCGGGGTTCTTGGCAATCATCGAAGTGCCAGTCAGCAGAAAAGTTCCCATGCCGCCGGTTGACCAGTGGGCATTGTTCTTTTCAATGAAGTGTAAGGTCTCTTTGCGCTCCTCTTCGGTCTCGGTCGGGAAGTCGGTGAAGGCCATCAACTGCACGGCGATCCCGGAAGCGGCAAAATTCTTCATGGTTTCGGCCATGTATGAGACTTTGGTGCCTTTATCAATCAAGTCGAGAACGCGTTGGTTGCCCGATTCCATACCGAAGGAGATGCAGACGCAGCCGCTTTTGGCCATGCGCGCGCAACGCTCCGCCGAAAATATCTTTTCCATCCGCAGTTCGGCGCTCCAACGAATATCGAGGCCGGACTCGATGATGGCATCCGACAACCGCTCCAAATAACCCGGCGCCATCACATCAACGGCGAAGTAGACATACTTAACTTGCTCTTGCGCGCAGGCAGATTGCAAATCTTCGATGACCTGATCTATGCGCCGTTCGCGCCACGGCGAAGTCGGCCTGTCGGTATTCAAGCCGTAATCACAAAAGGTGCAGCGATTCCAGTAGCAACCGCGCGTCGGCGCGTAATTAATCCCCTTCTCCGGCGTCAGGTACAACTCCCAAGGATGTCGGTAGAGGGGCTTGCCGAGGGTCTCCAAATTCTCGTAATGAATCTGCACCGGAAAGCGCACCTGATCGCGCCCGGCGTCGTAGGTGATGGTATTGGGCAGATTCGGCTTCTTGTGCAACTCGCCGCCGGAGTCGGCAATTTCACAGATCGCGGTTTCGCCTTCGCCGACGACGATGGCATCGCAGAGGGTGAAGAACTGCTTCATCTGCGTCTTGTCGCGCATGTGTTTGTAGAGTTGGCTAATCGAAGTGCCGCCCAACAAAACGAGTTTGTCCGGCCATTGCCGTTTCAAAGCGCGTGCCAACGCCAGCGAATGAAACAATTGATGGTCATAGACCATGCTGATGCCGAAACAGTCGGTCGCCGCAAACTCGGCATCCGGCACGAGTCGCTCGCGGAAAAACTTGAGAAAGGGATAGCAAATCTGCTCGCTTAACTGCTCGTTGAACATATCGCGCAGGTTGTAAATCGAATAGCGCGCGCGGCTCATCTGCTTGAAGTTGGCAATCTCCGTCGGATGCGACAGAGCGCCGAGAAAGCCGAAATAACGCAGCACGTGATTGACGTTTTTCAAATAGCCAGAGAAGTCGAGAAACGAATCTTTGTTGCGAAAGGCATGCAGAGAATTTCGTAGATCCAAATTGTCTACGCGATTGGCCGCCCACAGCGCGTAAAACTCCTCCTGCTCTTTGAAACTCAAGGCCGGTCGCTTCTCAAATTCCCGCAGACGACGATTCCCTTCTTCATAAAAGGTGTTGATATTCTCTTCTTCCAAACAGTAGTTCACGAACTCGACGTTGACATCGCGCATGCTCACATCGGTAAAGCCATTGTGAACCAGATGCCCCATCAAATAGGCGTTCGAGTGATACGGTAGCGTCGGGTCGTCAAGCGGCGGATGCATCAACGTGATTTTCATCATTATCCTCCTTGACGCAGATTGATAATTTTCGAGGTTACCTCTCTGCGGGAAATTCGTAGGTCTTGAATCTTCGCCTGCACATAAAACGCCAGTCTTCCGGCATAACTGATGAGGCCGAGCAAAGCCGTACCCGGAAAGGCGATTAAAAAGAAGAGCGTCAACAACCGATTGACGAACAAGGGCAGGTCTTGAGTCTTGAGCGCGAAGAGCATCGCTTTGAAGGTCTCCGGGAAGAGACTGGGAAACCGCACGAAGGTGGAATGTAAGTAGCGATAGCTCACCCAAACGACGAAGGCCAAAAAGAGATTGCAGACGATGGCATAGACGATGAAGATGCCATAGACGGGACGCGGCATCGGCGGCAGCGCCGGAGCCTCTGCCCGTTTGAAGAGGCGCTTGATCGAAAACGCCAGATAGCGCACCGCCAGACGATAGAGGTTCGGAATTGCCAGATAATCGACCAACAGCCAGTAGCCGTCAAATTGAAAGATAGGATTCAAGGTCAGCATGGTCATCAGATCAATAAAGCGGCAGGCAACGAAAAACTCCGGCTTGGCGGTCAGCAGGCCAAGACCAGTGAAGACGACATAGGTGAGTTGCTGAAAATAGACGCCGCCGACATCCACCACCATTCGCTGTTTGCGCGGAAAGCGCCAGACTTCCGATACGTCGGCATAAAAACTCGGCAGCAATACGTAGAGACCGAAACCGATCTTGCCCGGATTGCCGCCGAAGCGAGAGACGGCTGACGAGTGGCCGAATTCATGAAACAAAACGCTCAACAAAGCTAAGAACAGCACCCACAAAAAGCTGGCATTCGAGAGAAATTCTTTGGCTGAATAAGGGAAATAGACGAGATAATGCGCAGCGAGAATCAACAGAAGACCGGGAATCACGGCATAGAGATGGAACAAAGGCTTGAGCCACACGGAAATCCGGCGCACATAGGTTTCTGGCAGCAAATCCCAATGCAACAGGAAGGGCAGTTTGGCTTGCGCAGTGCGTGGCGGGGCAGCGCCTTCGGTGGCCGGTGGATTTTCAAAGACGCCGAGGTTGCAATATTGCGTCTCCATCAACTCCTGTAACTCTTCGACAGTCACCTCTACGGAGCGCCGTTGCAGATCATCGGCAATCGTTTCGAGACTGGTCTGACCATCAAGGCGTTGCAGAATCTCTTTGGCTAAGGCGGAGACTTTGAACTGGCGATTGTGCGGCGTATGAATCAGAAATTCCGGTTGCTCGCTTCGGCCTTCGTAGGGATAAAACCGACACGCTTGATGTAGCTTCCAATAATTTTGCATGGGGGTCTGTCGGCAACAAACCTGTCAGCCCGCAAGCGGGCTGACAGGCAAAGTAGGGTAAAGGCTCCCTCCGAACAAAGTTCGGGTGGAGGTTAGTTCGGCTTGATGTTGCAGTTCCCGCCGTCTCGGCAGTTGTTGCTAGCAGCAGCACTGCTGAGGGCAGCCAGCGGATCGATCAGAACTTGCAATTCCAAGCGCGGTTCCAACTCTTCCGGTTGAAGGTCTTTGATCAACTCTTTCATGATGTGAACCCCTTTCCAGTATTTGATTTGGCGTTAATGACTATCGGCAGGCGAAGTCTCGCCGATAGAGTAACTAGCTCATCTTCCGGTATGTACTCCGCTCATATCAACCACTTTCCATTGGGAATACTTGTTATCTTTTGGGAATTTTTGCTCTGTCAGCAACTGCTCATACCACATACTGACTATCGCGATAGTCTTTCGGCTTGACGTGGTTCCTCTGCTTAAAGTGATGGTCGAAATCGCTGACGTGTTTATAGCCGACGGCCCAAGCGATCTCTTTGATGCTGAGCAAAGTCTCTCGCAACAAGACCTCTGCGCGTGCCAGCCGAATGTCGCGCAGATATGCGCGAAACCCACAACCCAGAGTCTTCTTAAACAAGCGCGAAAGATGGCAGGTCGAAACTTCGACTTGACTCGCCAGTTTCTTGAGATTCAAATCGCAATCAGAAAACTGCTCGCGGATGAGTTTCTCCATCAACTCGATTCGCAGGTTATAAGGTTGAAGGCTGCGCTCTGCGCGCGCCGATTGTGCCGCCGCCAGTAAGGAATCCACGCAGATGCGCACTTGACCGCCGGGGCGACCCCTCGGATGAATCTTTTTCTGTCGAAGCCACTGATAAATGATTCGACTATTAACTCCGATCATCTGGATTGCCTCCTTCACGCTGACCGGAGGTTGGTGACTGCCACAGAGGGCACAAGAAAAATCCACTGGTTGTAACATACTTCTCCCTTCAAGCTGAATCGCCGACCCGGAATGGAGTGAGGAATGATGATCGTTAATGGCAACTCCGCGTCGGCTACGATGATTGCTGATTGGCGTTGACGGTTTATGGATGATCTTCATAGGCATTGCCCTCGAGTGGCATTGAACACACCTCTACCGATTCGAGACCGGCTGCTCGCTTGGCAAATCCAGCCTCGGGCTTACAGTGAAGGAGGTTTGTGGCTTTACGGTTATAAACGGGTGATTCCACCCGCGCCTTCGCTAATCAGAGGAGCAAAAGGCCTAATGAAAGCCGTAATAAAAAGCTCTGTCAGGTAATAACAATGCTGCTCTACCAATTCTTCAAAAGTAAGGGGTTTAAGAATGGCAAATTCAGGGAGATCAGCTCAATAAGCAGATCAAAAGAGACGCAACCCGCACCGTAAAGAAATCAACGGCTCCGGTTTCCTTGACAATCTGTTTCCTTGGTCAACGACAAAATAGATAGCCGAAGCCGGAAACTTATTTCACACCTAACACCTTTCTTCTTTCGCCTTTGTCCATGTAGCCATGGGCGGTGTCGCTACTATACTGCTTCACATTCACTGCGTCAAATACTTTCTCCTAATGGTAGCAAACCGATACACTTGCAACCGTCCGGCAAAGAAAGCTGACAGCCTTGCTACGCGTTACCCCTCTTGAAGATTCAGCAAAGGTTCAGAAGCGCCCTTTGCTCTTAACTTGCTCCCATCGGCTTGGGGTTTTGCGGGTCGGCATAGTCATAAAAACCGCGCCCGTTCTTTCTGCCGTACAGTCCCGCCAATACCAAACGCTTGAGCAGCGGCGGCGGCGCAAAGCGCGCTTCGCGGAATTCATCGAACATGATGTTGGCAATGTAATAGGTCGTATCCAAACCGACGAAATCGAGCAGCGTGAACGGCCCCATCGGATGGCCGCAACCCAACTTCATCGCGTTATCAATGTCGGGGATCGAACCGATACCTTCTTCGTACCCGCGAATGGCATCGAGCATATAGGGGACAAGCAGACGATTAACGATGAAGCCCGTGCGGTCAGAGGTCTGTACGGGCACTTTGCCGATCTGGCGCGCAAACTCGACCGCCGATTGGTAAACCGCCAAGTCAGTAAGAATCGTCCGCACGACTTCGACTAACTTCATCACCGGCACGGGATTGAAGAAGTGTAACCCGATGAAGCGGCGCTGCCGTTCGGCACTCGTCGCCGTCATCATTTCAGTGATCGAAAGGCTCGACGTGTTGGAGGCAAAGATCGTCTCCGCGCCGCAGAGCTTGTCGAGTTGAGCGTAGGTCTTGTGCTTCTCCTCAATGTTTTCGATGATCGCTTCGATGACGAGATCGGCTCCGGCAGCCTCTTCGAGCCGCGTCGAACCGTGCAGACGCGCCAATGTCTGTTCGTGCTCTTCGGCAGAGAGCTTGCCCTTTTCCGCCAGTTTCTCGAGTTGTTTGCGAATCCCGCCCATCCCTCGTTGCAAAAACTCTTCCGCGACTTCGATCACGGTCACGTCGCGTCCGGCTTGCGCGCACACCTGCGCGATGCCTGACCCCATCAACCCGCAACCCAACACTGCAACTTTATTGATTGCCATAATATTTGCCTCCATAAAAAATATCGTTGCTGCTCATCACACGTTGCTGCGCGCCCCTCTACTGAGCATAAGAATGAGGTAGGGTAGTACGTCTAACGCCATTCTTCAACCGACAGAGTAGCCTCACGACTTGTAGCGCGAAACGCGACTATTGCGGATAAACCAACGCGGTTGACGATTAGCTCTCTCGTAATTCGTAACCGTTGCGTTGCATAAACTCTTTCACCCAGATGTCGTAAGCACTCAAATAAGCGCTGGCTTTTTGCGCCCAAGCCGTATGTAGGCCAATCAACTCGTCCCAATCCTTCGATTCGGAACTTCGATAACGTTCGATCATAGCTTGATAATCGAGCACCAATGCCCGCAACCGTTGGCGGTATCGCTCGGACTCTTCATTGATCGTCGGCACTTGCTCAAGATGACGGAGCGCATTCTCCAACCCGGTCTGCGCCTCTTGGCTATCCACTTGCGGGTTGCGCTGGTCGAGAATCTTGATAAAGGCTTCTCCCGACTTCCCGATTGCGGTCAGCGCATGATTCATCTCTGTGTAATAGAGCGCCGCCTGATTGCCGCCTTGTTTGGGCAGATTGGCAAGCCTCAGCGCCGGGCCTCGATAATTGGCCGCAGCCAGCACAAAAGAGGTGACAATGGCCAGCAGGCAGACGACCAGCAACACGCGCCACACTCTGGCGGACTCTTCGCCCGGTCGCTTGTACGGAATCACCAACGCCAACAGCGCGCCCATCATCAGCCCGCCGATGTGCGCCGATTCATCAATGAATTCAGCCGAACGCCCGATTAGCAGGTTAATGACGATGACCGGCAAGATGCTTTTCAGAATGCCTTTGCGCAACAGGTCGGGCAGTTCTTTGCGATAGCGCAACGGAAAGGTCACCATCGCGCCGAACAGCCCAAAGATCGCCCCCGATGCGCCCGCCGAGATGGCCTTCGGGTTGAAGAGATAACTGGCCAGTGAACCGGCGATGCCGGTCAGCAAATAGATCAATACAAACCGTGACGAGCCGTAAAAGCTTTCGAGTTCCCGCCCGATCATCCACAGCGCATAGTTATTGAAGAAGAGATGCAGAAACCCGATGTGTAAGAACATGCAGGTAATCAGACGCCAGTATTGCTGCTGCTCGTTAATCAGCGGATTGACTTTGGCTCCGAAGCCGATGAGCACCGCTTCATTCGCCGACAAAAAGCCCATGCCGCCCGCCAGCCACATCAACACAAAGATTGCCACGTTGATGCCGACAAACAATGGCGCGAAGCGATTCGAACGTCCCAATACTGAAGCCAGAAATTTGCGCGCTTTGAGGGTTTCCCGATGAGCGGCCAGCGCGGCAGCGGCTTCCTGAAAGTTCAAGCCGCAACTCGCGCATTCGCCGGTGCCGACGGTGGTCAGCGCGCCGCAGCGCGGACAGGGATGAAGTTCACTTGCTTGCTCAGATTCTGCCAATGATTCACAATCCGTCGAAGGTTTATCGCCCGCCGTCGTTGAAACCGCCCATTTCTTACGGCCTCTTGCTCATCTTGCCGTCACCACTCGTCCGCCAACGATGGTATGCGTGACCTTCGTCTTCTCGATATCGTTCGGGGCGATTTTGAAGAGGTCTTGCGAGAGCACAACCACATCGGCAAGCTTGCCGACCGCAAGTGTGCCTTTGTCGTTCTCGGCAAACTCGGCATAAGCGCAGGACGAAGTATAGGCGCGCACCGCTTCTTCGACAGTGATCTTTTGCGCCGGAACCCAACCTTGCGGATTCTTGCCGTCAATCGTCTGCCGCGTCACGGCTGCATGAATTCCCAAAATCGGCGACAGCGGCGCGACGAACCAATCCGAACCGAAGACCAATACCGCTCCGGCATCGAGCAGAGAGCGAAACGCATAGGTCGTCTTGATGCGCTCGCGGCCAATGCGTTTTTCTGCCCATCGCCCGTCGTCAGCCGCGTGATAGGGTTGCATGGAAGCAATGACGCCAAGTTTGGCGAAGCGTTCGATGTCGCTCGCCGTCAAATGCTGAGCGTGCTCGATGCGAAACCGCCGGTCGCGTGCGCCGTTCTCTTTCGCTACCGCTTCGAAGTAATTCAGCAATAGATGGTTTGCTTTATCACCGATGGCGTGAATCGAACATTGCAATCCGGCTTTGTCAGCCTGTTTGATCGTCTCTCTCAACTTGCCTTCGGGGATGTTGTCGTCAACCATCAACCCCGAAGTGTTCGGCGCATCCGTGAAGGGTTCGAAAAATAGCGCCGTCGTCGAACCAAGCGAACCATCCATAAAGGCTTTCAATCCGCCGAGCCGTAACCAATGATCGCCTGCACCCTCTTCACGAAGCGCCTCGACTTGCCGTTGCCATAGGCTCATCGGCGTGCGCGCATAGATGCGCACGGTCAAACGCTTGGCGGCGCGGTATTTTTTATAGATGTCCCAATCGCGCCAGCTCGTGATGTCGTGCACGGAGGTTACGCCGACGCTGGCCGCGTAATCGAGCGCCGCTTTCAATGCCTCTTCATACTCTCTGTCGCTCGGTTCCGGCATGATGCGATAGACCAATGCCATCGCATCATCTTTCAACACGCCGGTTGGCTGGCCGGTCTTCGGGTCTTTGACAATCGTGCCGCCAGCGGGCGACTCGGTCGCTTCGGTAATGCCTGCGAGCTTCAATGCCGCGCTGTTGGCCAGTCCCATGTGGCCATCAAGGCGCGTGACAAAGACTGGGTAATCCGCCGTGAATCGGTCAATCCACTCTCGGCGCGGCAACTCGCCGCCCCACAACTCGTGATCCCAATCGCCGCCGCGAATCCAGCGGCCTTTCGGCAACTTCGCTGCGTGACTTTTGATGCGTTCGGCAAACTCGGCTGGCGATTTCGCATCGCGCAGTTCAACGGAGAGCAAGTGAAATCCGCCCTCGATAAAATGGGTGTGATCGTCAATGAAACCGGGCAGCGCGAGTTTCCCTTGCAAATCAATGACGCGCGTTTTTGCATCGGTCAATCTTTTGATCTCGTCATCCGAGCCGACTGCCAAAATTCGTTCCCCACGCGCGGCGAGGGCTTCCGCCCATGGGCGCGTGCGGTCACCCGTCCAGATTCGGCCATTGAGCAATGCCAGTTCAGCCATAGGAGTTCTCTGAGGACGAAACGCGGCGATACCCACCGGCAACGCCGCGGAGGAAGCAAAAAGGGTGATGGCGATCAGCGCAAAGAGAATCGTAAGGGGTCTGTTCATTCTTCACCGGGTTCGATTGCCATCCGTCTGCGGCGACAACAGAGGGCGAGTTGCAGAGACAGTCAGCGAGCGCCCTTTTTGCTCTTCCACATCAGTTCGAGTAGGCGCGACATTTGGGCGCGGTCTTTCGCGCCTTCGATGATGACCACATCTTTCTCACGGATTTGCATGGCGACGAGCCCCTCAGCCGTTTCGAACCAGCGCGGCTTTTCCGGGTCGTCCTCCGCTACGGCGCGCACCCCGTAGCGTTTTTCCGTGCGCTCGGCATAGGCATCGAAGACCTCTTTCGCATCGCCGATCATGTCCCAACTCGTAAATGTGGCCAGCAACAAGTTGCCGCTTCGCGGGTCTTCATATAAGACATAACGGTCGCCGCCCCAACCATCAGCGGCGCGGTTGGCATTCCCTTTGCGAATGAATTCACCGAGCATTAATTGAAAGCCGAACTCGCCTTGCACATCCGCGTCAATGCGTTTCCAGTCCTTGCCAAGCGCGGCGCTCAAATCGCTGACCTCGATCTTTACGGGTTGTTCGCCGTTCAAATACCGTTCGGGGTGGAGTATCTGCTCAGTCGAAACGGGCAGCTTTTTATGCACATCATTAACCGACTTCCATGAATCGCTCTTCAAGATCTCAGCCACAAAGTTCGCGCCGGAGGTGTACGGGAACTGCAAAGCTTCGCGCAAGACGGCGGGCGCTTTTGCCAGCACCGGGTATTGCGCGTCCCCGGCATTGTTCATATTCTGCATGGCCATCTTCACCAGCAAAGCCACCTTCTCCAAACTGATCCGATACCCCGACTCTTGCACTTCGTATTGGAACATGGCAAAGGTCGCATCGCCTTCGATGACGGCATGGGCAGCCAGTTCGGCATCCGAATCGCCCTCCGGCCATTTGTCGAACCGTCGCAGATTGAAGTGCTGATCTTGCAGCGCGTGTACCAGTTCGTGAGCAATCACCGTTTTTTGATCGTTGACCGGCAGCCAAGCGGCGAGAAAGAACTCTTGCGTTTTGGGATCATAAAACCCGGCAATCTGTTCTTCGAGCAAGCGCACCGTATAGTCGCGCAGTTGAAAATCTTTGGCGATGAGGCCAAGTTTGACGAGCAGCTTTTGCGTGACCTCAACTTCTTCGGGCGAATCATCTTCGTTCATATTCTTGATGACCGTCTGTTTGATCTCCTCTTTGGTCTTGAGGCCGCTTTTCACAGGTTTTTTGATCGCCAATTCGCGCATCCGGCTGACGGTTTGTAAAATTTCGTCGGTGACTTTAAGCGCCGATTCGGCTTGCGTGCCAACGGCTGTGGTTTGCGGCGCAACGCCGACGGCGCTCAGCAGCAAAACAAAGATAGTCAGCAACGAGGTGGCGGTGGTGATGATTCTCGGCATGATGAAAAACCTTTCTGTAGGGTCGAGGCAACTGAATTGTCGCCTCCGCCAATCGCTTTGTCAATTTTGTCCTTTCTGCTGCCGACCCGAATCACTGAGGCTTAGGAATTGCCAACCTTTGCTTACCCATACACCAAGGCAAACGGAAGGGTGAGTTCATCTTCTCAGCACGCTAGAAAGCTCTGCGCGCCCAATGGTAAGATGCCTTGTTCCGGCAACTGCTCAAGGGGTTGCTAGTTTATTGAGGAGCAGACGAGCAGACCATGCGCGCACACGTCATTACCTTTGGCTGTCAAATGAATGAGTACGATACGCACGCGATTCAATCGGAACTTGCGGGGATAGGCTACTCTTTCGTTGATGACTTCCGTGAGGCCGATCTGGTTCTCGTCAACACCTGCGCAGTGCGTGGCAAGCCGGTTGAAAAAGCGCAAACCCTGCTTGGTGAACTTCGCAAAGAGAAGCATCTGCGCAAAGGTAATCTGACCATCGGGTTGATGGGCTGTCTGGCGCAACTGCCGGAGGGCCGCCGCATGGGAAAAAAATTCGGCGTTGACATTATGCTCGGCCCCGGCGCGATCACCGAAATTGTTCCGGCCATCGAGCAGGGCAAATTTCAGTCCTTCGCTTTCAAAAACGAGTTGCAGTTTTATTCGCCGCCGCCGCCTACGGGCGCGGTCACCGCGCACTTAACCATCATGCGCGGCTGCAATCATCGCTGCACCTATTGCATCGTGCCAACGACGCGCGGCGAAGAAGTGTCGCGCCCCGCCGAAGACATCCTCGCGGAAGCGCAGGCGTTAAAGGAGGCGGGCGTCGTCGAAGTCACGCTGCTCGGTCAAAATGTCAACTCCTATGGGTTGGAGAGCGGCACGGGTGCGCGTCGCAAACGGTTGGCGGGCTATCCCTCATTCGCAGACTTATTGCGCATGGTCGGGCGCATCGGCATTCCGCGTGTGCGCTTTGTGACCTCGCACCCGGTAAACTTCGACGATGAGATTATCGAAGCCATCGCCGATACGCCCGCCGTTTGCCGGTACATTCATCTGCCGGTGCAGTCGGGATCAAACCGCATCTTGAAACGGATGGCGCGCGAATACACGCGCGAGTTTTACCTTGACCGAGTGCGCCGGATTCGTCAGTGGTTGCCCGATGCGACCATTTCGACAGACCTCATCGTCGGCTTCCCCGGCGAGAGCGAAGCCGATTTCGAAGCGACCCTATCGCTCTACCGCGAAGTCTCGTATGACGCGGCCTATCTGTTCATCTATTCCGAACGCGAAGGCACTCCCGCAGCCATTCATTTCGATGACGTAGACCGCAAAGTGAAGACCGAGAGATTGGGCAGGCTCGCGGAGTTACAAAAGGAGGTCGCGCTTGCGCAAAATCAGGCCTGGCTAGGCAAAGAGGTTGAAGTTTTAGTCAAAGGTGCAACCGAAGAGGCTGGTTACGTGCAGGGTCACACGCGTGGCAATCACGTCACCATCCTGCGCGGCGACCTGCCGCCCGGCATTCATCGCGCGGTCGTTGCGCACGCCACGCCGAACCGCCTCTATTGCCTGCCGCCCGATGAGCCTCCCCTCTCGCTCCCGAGCGGTTCGCTCGTTCAACTCGGGTCAACCATTCGGTCATAAGGGCACGGCGCGACCTTTGCAGGGCGGCTCAAAGCGTGCGGATTGCCATCCCCGTTTGATGGTTGCCGCAAGCAGGCTTATGCGGCAGAGGCTGCCAAGAATTATTATTGACATGCCATAGTGACGATGTTACAAGGTACGAGACTTCCGATAACCGCCCGTGACAAGAATAGACGAACCGGATACGGAAGATTGGCTCCTTTTGTGTAACGCGACGCACTGCCCCTGAAGCTGACTGTGCAAATTCTGTCGTTCTGACGTTCCCCAAATCTTCTCTCGTACGATTGCGTTCAACACGCTTCGCCTCTCTACCCCAGGTGTGGGGCTGGCTCCCTTTACCGATCTGAGCGCCTGCGACGCGCATCCGAAGCGGCTGCAACCGTCTGTCAGCAGACGGCCTGAAAGATTTACGTCGCAACCTCAGCAAGTGGGACAGAATATCTGCGGGGTCTTTATACGGTAGATTATGTCGGCAAAATTGGGCGAAACACTCATTAAGGAAAACCTCATCACTTCCGACCAGCTTAAAGACGCGCTGGAGTTTCAACGCATCAATGGCGGCAGACTCGCTTCGACCCTCGTGCGCCTCGGTATGCTCAGCGATGACGAAGTCACCAGTGTGTTAAGCCGTCAATACGGCGTTCCGGCGGTCAATCTCGATCTCTATGATGTTGATCCATCGGCCATCGCGCTGGTTCCACAAGAGACTGCCGAACGCTATTCGGTTCTGCCCATCTCGCGGGTGGGCGCAACCTTGACGCTAGCAATGGTTGATCCGACCAATGTGTTTGCTATTGATGACATCAAGTTCATGACCGGATTGAGCATTGAGCCAGTGGTGGTTTCGGAATCGGCGTTGATCGAAGCGGTCAAACGCTATTACGGCACCTCGCGTGAGCTTGAACTGGCGCGGGTCGTCGAAGACCTGGTTGCCGAAACCCATACGCCGGATGAATACGGCGACGACATCGGCGACATTGACGTGATGGAGGAAGAGGAGATTGACCTCGAAAACCTCGAACGCATGGCCGAAGATGCGCCGGTCGTCAAACTCGTCAATGTTATTTTGGTAGATGCGCTCAGGCGGGGCGCTTCCGATATCCACGTTGAACCCTACGAGAAAGAGTTGCGCGTGCGCTTTCGCATGGACGGCGTGCTCTACAACATCATGAATCCGCCCTTCAAGATGCGCGATGCGTTGACTTCGCGTATGAAGATCATGTCGAAACTCGACATTGCCGAGAAGCGGTTGCCGCAGGACGGGCGCATCAAGATTCGCGTCAAACTCGACGGGCGTTCCCGCGAACTCGATTTTCGCGTCTCGACTTTGCCAACCATCTTCGGCGAAAAGTTGGTGCTCCGCTTACTCGACAAAGAGAATCTGCGGCTCGACATGACGCAACTCGGTTTCGAGCCGGAAAGTTTGGAGAAGTTCAAACGCAATATCAACAAACCCTATGGCATGGTATTGGTGACCGGGCCAACGGGGTCGGGAAAGACCTCGACGCTCTACTCAGCGTTGCAAAGTTTGAACACGCCGGAGACTAACATCATGACGGCGGAAGACCCTGTGGAGTTCAATCTGGCTGGCATCAATCAGGTGCAGATGAAAGAGTCCATCGGCCTGAACTTCGCCGCCGCCTTGCGTTCGTTTTTGCGACAAGACCCGAACATCATTCTGGTCGGCGAGATTCGTGACTTCGAAACCGCCGAAATCGGCGTCAAAGCCGCGCTCACAGGCCACCTTGTGCTCTCCACCTTGCACACCAACGATGCGCCTTCGACGGTGAGCCGCTTGATGAACATGGGGATTGAGCCTTTTCTCGTCGCCACGTCAGTCAACCTCATTCAAGCGCAGCGCCTGATTCGCCGCATCTGCAAAGACTGCAAAGCGCCTCAGCAGTTGCCGCAAGAGGTACTCGTAGACATCGGCTTTCCGGCAAGTGAAGCCGGGGAGGTTCGCACCTTCAAAGGCGGAGGGTGTCAAGCCTGCAACGGCACCGGCTACAAAGGCCGCGTCGGTCTTTATGAAGTAATGGAGATCACCGATGAGTTGCGCGAATTGATTCTGGTCGGCGCGTCGGGTTTGGAATTACGTCGCAAAGCGATTGAAGAAGGAATGCTGACGCTCAGACAAAGTGGTTTGGAGAAGATCAGACAGGGATTGACGAGCGTCGAAGAGGTCTTACGAGAAACTGTGAAATAAGGAATTGAGAATTGAGAATTCAAGAATTCAGAAGGGAAATCGAACCGGCAGCGCCGCCTCAGATTTGATTCTGAAGGCCTCTCTTTGAATTCTGGATTCCGGAGGAAATATGCCAGAGATTGCGCTCAGTGAGTTGCTCCGAAAGATGTTCGAGCTTGGCGGCTCGGATTTGCACATTACGACGAGTTCGCCGCCGATGGTGCGCGTGCATGGCGTGCTCCGCCCGCTCGACTATCCCGAACTGACGCCCGCCGAAACCAAACAGCTTGCCTACTCGGTGTTGACCGACGCCCAGAAGCATCGGTTTGAAGAGAACCTCGAACTCGACTTCTCCTTCGGCATCAAAGGGCTATCGCGCTTTCGCGCCAACCTCTTCAATCAACGGGGCGCGGTCGGCGCAGTCTTTCGCTCAATCCCCTACGAGATTCGCTCCTTTGAAGAGTTGGGCTTGCCAGCGGTGATTGAGAAGCTTTGCGAAAAGCCGCGCGGGTTGGTGCTGGTGACCGGGCCGACGGGGTCGGGCAAATCCACGACTCTGGCCTCGATGCTCGATAAGGTCAATCGTGAACGCCACGAACACATGATTACGGTCGAAGACCCGATTGAATACCTGCATTCGCATAAAAGCTGTATCGTCAATCAACGCGAAGTGCACTCCGATACCCATTCGTTTGCCAATGCGTTGCGTGCGGCTCTTCGTCAAGACCCGGACATCGTGTTGATCGGCGAAATGCGCGACCTGGAGACCACCGAGACGGCGTTACGGATCGCTGAAACCGGCCACTTGACCTTCGCTACGCTGCACACCAATTCGGCGGCCTCTTCGATCAACCGTATTATTGACATCTTCCCGGCGCATCAACAGGCGCAGATTCGCACCCAGCTTTCGATGGTGCTCGAAGGCATCATCACGCAATCGCTGTTGCCGAAAGCCAATGGGCAAGGGCGCTGTCTGGCGATGGAGATTCTGGTGCCGAATTCGGCCATCCGCAATCTGATTCGCGAAGACAAAATTCATCAGGTCTATTCAATGATGCAGACCGGTCAAGAAAAGTTCGGGATGCAGACCTTCAATCAATCGCTGGCGGCCTTGTACTTCAAAAAGCAGATCACCTTGGAGTTAGCGCTGGCTCGCTCGTCGAACACCGATGAGCTACAGGATTTAATCAATCGCGGTGCGGCGGCTTTGCAATCGCCGGTGTCGCGTATGGCCGGACCCGGTCAAACGGGCGGGCCGAATCGTCCGTTGACGCCGCTCGGTCGCGTTGGCAAATGAGAGCAGAAGGGTGGCGGAGAGCAGACTTTTGAGGGGACAGCATCGAACCCTCTGATTGCCCGGTTTTATCCCTCACCCTTTTACGGAGACTGCCCCCGACGCTGGTGAGCTTGCATTGCATGGAAGAAGTAGGAGGCTGACATGCCGACTTATGTATATAAAGGCAGGAATCGTCTGAATGAGATTGTGGTGGGCGAGCGCAGTGCGCCGGATCGCACGACGTTGGAAGCGCTGTTGCGCCGCGAACAGGTCATCTTGACCAGCGCGCGGGAAAAAGGGCGCGAAATCAGTTTGCCCAAAATCGGGCGCGAGAAGGTCAAGCATAAGAGTCTGGCCTTGTTCACACGCCAGTTTTCCGTGATGCTCGACGCGGGGTTGCCGCTCGTTCAATGTCTGGAAATTCTCGGCCAGCAACAGGACAATAAGCATTTCCAAAAAGTGATTTTTCAAGTGCGGTCTGATGTCGAATCCGGCATGACCTTGGCCGACTCCATGGCCAAGCACCCGAAAGTTTTCGAATCGCTCTACACCAATATGGTGGCGGCAGGTGAAACCGGCGGTATCCTTGACATCATTTTGCAGCGCCTTTCGACCTACCTTGAAAAGATGGTCAAGTTGAAGAGCGACGTAAAGAGCGCGCTCATCTATCCGGTCGCCGTCATTATCATCGCAATCGTCGTCATTTCGGTGATTATGATCGTCGTGATTCCCGCTTTTAAAAACATCTTTGAGGGGTTATTGGGGCCTGGCGAACGGCTGCCTTGGTTGACCGAGTTTGTCGTTGACATTTCGAACATCATGGCGAGCTACTGGTGGCTGATTGCGGTCCTGATCGCCATCCTCTTCTTCGCTGCACGCGCTTGGTATAAGACCGACAAAGGGCATCGCCTGATTGACAAACTGCTATTGAAGCTGCCGATTTTAGGGACGATTCTGCAAAAGATTACGATTGCGCGCTTCAGTCGCACGCTGGCGACCCTGCTCAGTTCCGGCGTCCCGATCTTGGAATCGCTGGAGATCACGGCGCGGACTTCGGGCAATGTCATCGTCGGCGAAGCCATTCTCAAGATTCGCAATGCCATCGAGCAGGGTTCGACCATCGTTGAACCGCTCAAAGCCGCACAGGTCTTCCCCATCATGGTCAGTCAGATGATCGGAGTCGGCGAACAGACCGGCGCGCTCGATGCCATGCTCTCGAAGATCGCTGACTTCTACGAGCAAGAGGTGGACGCGGCGATTGCCAACCTCTTGAGCCTGTTGGAACCGGCAATGATTCTGTTTCTCGGCATCACCATCGGCACCATCGTCATCGCCATGTATCTGCCGCTCTTCACCTTGATCGGCAAACTGGCTGGCGGCAAATAAGCATTCGGCAAGCGGCTGAAGTTCGGCAGGCAGGGCGGCTTCCCCACATGGGGACAATGGCCTTGAATCCCGAACTTCAGTCATTTATCTTACACCTCACACAATGGACAAAAAGCTCAAATCTCTACAGTTGATGAGACCGGTGATTGCCGGGCTGTTGCTGATTGCTGTGGCGATTGTTGAGCGCGATGCCGGACAACGGGCTTTCCGCCCGACGCTGCTCATCGCCGTCGTCTTGGTGGCCGGATTGACGGTCATCTATTTCTGGGTCTTACCGCGGCTCTTATCCCTCTCTATGCAAGCGGGCGTGCAATCGCTCACTGATCTGCTGTTAATCACCTGGTTGATTCATCGCACCGGAGATATCGAATCGCCTTTTCTGTTGTTGTATGTGGTTGTCATCTTTGCCGCCAGCGTAGTGTATGGGCGGACGGGCGTGTTGGTCGTCGGAGGCGCGGCGCTGGCGTTGTATGCCTGTTTAAGCACCATGATGTTGAGCGGCGTGTTGCCGCGTTCTGCCGGTTGGCCACGCTATTCGGAGACCAGCCTGGCTTGGCAGCAGTTTCTGCTCGCCATCAATATGGTCGCTCTGTGCGCCGTGACGGTACTGTCGGCGCATCTGGCTGAACGCGCCAAACGGAGTGAATCTGAACTAGCGATGGCCACCCGCGAATTGGCCGACAACCGGCTCTTCAACGACCGCATTATTGAAAGTGTCCGCAGCGGGCTGGTGACCACAGACCTCAATGGCAATATCAAGACCTTCAATCGCGCCGCCGAAGAGATTACCGGACACCGCTCGCTTGATGTACGCGGCAAGAATATCTACGAAGTCTTCGGCAACATCGAAAAACAGATCGAAGTCGGGTTGGAGTCCATTCGTACGCGCTCGCGTCTGCCACGGTTTGACATCGGTTGTCGAACCGCCAACGGCACAGAGATTCACCTGGGGTTTTCCGTCGCTCCGTTAGTGGATGAAGCCGATCAATCGCGCGGCTACGTCTTAACCTTTCAAGATTTGACCGAAGTGATGGAGCTCGAACGCGAGGTGCGTCGGCAAGAACGATTAGCTGCGCTCGGCAAGATGGCTGCCGGGTTGGCGCACGAAATCCGCAACCCGCTGGCTTCCATGCGCGGCTCTGTGCAAGTGCTGGCCAGCGAATTGACGCTCTCGCCCGATCAATTGCAACTGATGGACATTGTGCTGCGCGAATCGGATCGCCTCAATCGCATCGTTTCGGACTTCTTAACCTATGCGCGTCCGCCGAAGACGGAAAAGACGACCGTCGAGTTGGCCGGGTTGCTCTCCGAAACGGTCTCCTTGCTGCGCAACAGCCCGGAACTGTTGCCCACCCATCGCGTCACGGAAGCGTATCCGAATGACGCCTTACATTACAGCGGCGACCCGAACCAAATTCGCCAAATTTTCTGGAATTTATCTCGTAATGCCATTCAAGCCATGCCCAACGGCGGCGAACTCCGTGTGCAACTCGCCGTCGAATCGAATCAAGATGTGACCATCACATTTTGCGATGCCGGTGAAGGCATGTCGCGCGAGCAAAAGGATCGCTTGTTCGAACCCTTCAGTTCCTCATCCGGCGGCACCGGACTCGGCATGGCGATTGTCTATCAACTGGTGCGCGATCACGATGGCAAGATTCTCGTCGAAAGCGTACCTGGAAACGGCACTACGATTGCGATTCGCCTCCCCGCCTCCGGTCGCGTCGCCTTCAATTCCAGCCGTTCCTCTGACACAACGAAACGGACGGGCGCACCGGCATCGGTTGAAGCACTCACAACGGTTTGATGTCGCGCCAGCATGATGGATCTCTTGAAAACCCACTAGCAATGCAGATTTCTGCACGAGAGGCAGTATGGAGAAAATTTTAGTCGTTGATGATGAACGTAGCATGCGCGAACTGCTCGAGTTGGTGCTCAAACGCGCCGGATACTCTGTGCATACGGCGGAAAATGGAACCCGCGCACTGGAACTGGTGCGCCACAATGTCTATGACCTGATGATTTCGGATGTCAAGATGCCCGACTTCAGCGGCATTGATCTGCTCGAACGGGTTCGCGAAGTGTCGCCGGAAACCATGGTGATTATGATCACTGCCTTTGCGACCGTCGACACAGCGCGCCGCGCCTTCAAACTGGGGGCGGAAGATTTCGTCATCAAAGATTCCGGTTTCGATGTTGAAGAGTTAAAGATCACAGTCAGCAAGGTTCTTGAAAAGAAACGGCTGCGGCAGGAGATCAAAGTTCTCAAAGACGAGCAGCGCAAGCGCAACTCGCCCAACAACATGATCGGCAATTCGCCACAGATGCAGGCCATCAATCAAATGGTAATGACTGTGGCGGCGACGACTTCGACGGTCTTGATTACCGGAGAGTCGGGCACCGGAAAGGAGTTGGTCGCCCGCGCCATTCACGATACCTCAGACCGGGCGCACGCCCCCTTCGTTTCGATCAACTGCGGCGCCTTTACCGAAACGCTGCTCGAAAGCGAACTCTTCGGATACATGAAGGGAGCTTTTACCGGCGCGGCCACCAATCGCAAAGGCTTGTTCGAAGCAGCGGAAGGCGGCACCATCTTTCTCGATGAAGTCGGCGAGACAACCCCCTCCATGCAGGTCAAACTGCTGCGCGTGCTGCAAGAAAAATGTATTCGCCGGGTCGGCGGCATCGAAGAGATTCCGGTTGATTGTCGGGTCGTCGCAGCCACCAACCGCGACCTCAGTCAGATGGTCGCCGACGGCACGTTTCGCAACGATCTCTTCTATCGCATCAGCGTCATCCCCATCGAGATGCCGCCGCTGCGCGCCCGTCGCGCGGACATTCCCGAACTGGTGCGCCACTTCATCAATAAGTATTGCGCCAGCGCCGGACGTCCTCCACTGGAGATTTCCGAAGAGAGCATGCAGTATCTGGAGTCTTATGATTGGCCGGGGAATGTGCGCGAACTGGAAAATACCATCGAACGCTCTGTGGCTCTGCAACCTAACGGCGTGATGGGCTATGACAATCAAGGCAATGCCATCGGCAGCGGCGTCATCGGCCCGGAGAGTCTGCCGGAACGGATTCTCAAATACAAACCGCGACTGATTACCGATGTGGATCTGCCCGAAGATGGCTTCGACTTGGAAGCCTACCTCGCGCAACTAGAGAAGGATTACATCATCCGCGCCTTGCAACGCACGGGCGGCAACCAAACGCGCGCCGCCGAGTTGTTGAATATGCCGGTGCGCAGTTTGCGCCACTTACTCGACAAACACAAGATTCGTCAGACAGCGAGTCTGCTGCGCGAAACCACAGGCAACCTCAGCGAGTTCGCCCATAAATAAAGGGGCGCGTCAATCGGCGAAGTTGGTAATCAAAACGACATCGTTGATGTCTTCGCCGCGCTCGAAGACCATCCGCTTGCCGTCCATTGACCAGGCGAAGCGAAAGATTCTGCCGGTTTGAAAATCGGTCAACGGTTTCTCTTCGCCGCCTTCGATGGGCAAGACCCACAGATTCGACACCCCTTTGTTGGTGGCCACAAAGGTCAAGCCTTTCCCATCGCGCGTCCAACTGACGCGCCGCGGCGTCACGCCCAGTTTGTGAGAATCTAAAAACCTGATGATCTCCCCCGTCTCGAAGTCAACGAGCGCGATCCTCTTCTCCAGCGTTTCGGGTTGTTGATAGAGGCAAGCGATGGTCTTCCCGTCGGGCGAAATAACCGGGTTGCTGAGCACCTGTTGGGAGAGACGAATGGGCTCGCCGCCGTCAATTGAAACCTTCCATAATCCGGCTGCGCCATTGGCTTCGGAAAAATAGACGACCCAGCGACCATCCGGCGACAGGTTGGGGGTGAAATCGCCGAGGCTGTTGGTCAGTTGCGTGGTCTCTGTGCCATCCAAATTCATGCGCCAGATATGGGTCGGCCCTTTGCGCTCCGAAAGAAAGATGATGGTACGCCCATCGGCCGTAACCTGTGGCCACAAATCAGCGCGCTCGTCCGTCGTGAGTTGTTTTTGATCGCTGCCGTCGGCCCCCATCATCCAAATATCCGGGTTACCTGCCGCGGTCGTCGAATAAACAATCTTGTTATCCGGCGTCCAGGCCAGCCCAAGATTATCGCTGAAATAGTCCCCGAACCCGGAGGTGATGCGTTTGGCATTCTGAAAATCGCCGTCGGTTGCAACATAGAGATGAGAGGAACGATGCGCCTGAATGGTGACCAGAGCCGCCGCTTCGCGCGCCGTGCTGATCCCCCAATATCCGTTCACGTCATAAGTGATGCGGCGCGCCTCTCCGGTGGGATACGGGATTTGCCAGATTTGATCGGCCAATACGCAACTGGCGCGATCCCATCCGGTGACGATGAGGACGTTGCCCTGGCGCGTCCATCCCATGCCCCCGATGAAATTCCATTCCTTTTTGCCGATGACTTTTCCGGTTCCAGTCTCGCCATCGAACTCCATCAAATTGATGAAAACGCCTTTGCTGTCTTGCTGCTTGATGGCGCAGATGAGCGCTTTGCCATTTGGCGACCAGACGACCTGATTGGCGGCAAAGCCGTTCTGCTGCGGACGCGTAAGCAGCGTTCTTTCATTGCTACCGTCGGCGTCGGCAATCACCAGATGGTGCTTATAGGCAGCGGGCGCAAACCGTATAAAGGCGATGCGCCGACCGTCAGGCGAAAAGCTGATGGGGCTATCCACATCTTCAATCACCTTCTCCGGCGTGCCGCCTAAGACCGGAATTTTGTAGATCGTGCCGAGCATCAGCCGATTGGCTGGCGGGTTGTCATAAGCAAGATAGTAGACGTGCGAACTGTCGGGCGAAAAGGTTGTGCCGCGATAGAAGGTCGGCTTGGGTGACACAATTTGCAGATTGGAGACAGAGGCGACTTGTCGCACCCACAAACTCTGCTCGCCCTCCTGTACCACCGCATAGGCGACATATTTGCCGTCGGGCGAGATAGCCGGGTGCAAGGCTTTGCCGTGGGTCGTGAGTTTGACCACTTGCATGGGCAAGGCGGGAGCCCACGAGGGTGACAGGAAGAAGCGAAAGAGGATCGCCAAAGCGATGAGAGCGAGGAGCAGAACTCCTGCAACCGGCCATAGCCATCTGCGCGTTGGCGCGGGCGGCAACGCCGACAGGCGCGCATCGAAGGCTTTCGGAAACAGGACATTGGGGGCAGCTTCATAGGGCGCGGTCGTGGCAGACAATTTTGCCAACTGCGGCTGCGCGCTGAGCGGCTCCCATACAAAGCTCACCTCAGCGACAAACCGATAGCCGCGTCTGGGCAAGGTCTCGATAAACCGGTTGTTTTCGCCCGCATCCCCCAACGCCTTACGCAGATGAAAGATGTTTTGCGTCAGGCTGCCCTCTTCTACAAAACTGTCCGGCCAAACCAGATTGAGCAACTCGCGCTTCTCCATAATCTGACCGCTGTTTTCAACCAATGCCAACAGCGTTTCAAAGACCTTTGGCGGCAGCGATATGACCTGCCCCTCATTGAAGAGTTGTCGTTCGAAGGTATCTAAACGAAAAGACCCGAACTCGTAAACCAGCTTTTTTTCGTTCTGTATGATAGTGTTGGCGCTCATAATCAGTTAATAATCGAAAAATAATTGCTCCATCAAGATTTGAGAAAGGCATTGCCGACAAAATTTCGTCTGTGCAGCAAGCAAGAGATTCGTTTTTAAGAATGCGGTAATCCAAAATTCCTGCGAAGTTTTGTCCAACAAGAGGGACAAAAGTACGAAAAATAGGAGAGTCATGAGGGCCTTTGCTAAACAGATTCTAGCAGTCATTCTACTCAGTTTTGTTTTTGTAACACCATCGGGTTATGGATTGACAGGGCGCGCGGAAATGGTCAACGGAGCCATCAGCAAACGCCTCGACCAGCACCTGACGCGGCTCGCCACTTTCGGGTTTTCCGGCAGCGTCTTGGTCGCCAAAGATGGCAAGCCGATTTTGCAGAAAAGCTACGGGCTTGCCAACCGCGAACGCGCGATCCCGGTCACCGAAGCGACCGTCTTTGATGTCGCTTCGATCACAAAGCAGTTCACGGCTACAGCGATTTTGCAACTGGAAGAGGCGGGCAAGCTCAAAGTCACCGACCCGCTCAATAAGTTCTTTCCCGACCTCCCGAAAGATAAGCAGGCCATTACTCTCCATCACCTGCTCACCCACACATCGGGTCTGCCGGGCGTGGTGGAAGGCGAGACGCCGACCCGCAACATTTTTCTTCGGCGTATCTTTGAGGCGCGTTTGAACGCCGAGCCGGGAACTCGGTACGCCTATTCGAATGCCGGGTATACCATCCTCGCTGCGCTGATTGAAATCCTGTCGGGCGGCTCGTATGAAGCCTTCTTACGCGAACGACTCTTCGCGCCTGCGGGGCTGACCAACACAGGGTTTTATGAAGACAAAGAGAAATGGCCGGATGGTGCGGTGGCTCATGGCTATGATGATTTGACCGATAAAGGCGCGCCGACTTCGTGGAAACCGGATTATAAATATCGCGGCTCGTCCTATGTGCTGACTTCAGCAACAGACCTCTACAAGTGGGAGCAGGCATTGGCAGGCGAGCGCATCCTCTCAAAAGCCGCCAAACAGAAATTCTTCCACCCGCACGTACAGTCCGATATACCGGGGGCACAGTACGCCTATGGCTGGAGCGTTGATCGAGCGCCGAACGGCACAAAGCGCATCAGTCACGACGGCATCGGTTTTGGTTTCGGCGCTGTCTATTCGCGGTATGTCGAAGCGGGCTTGGTCGTCATCGTCGTGACCAATCAGGCGCTTGGCAGGTTCTTGCCAATGGTGCCGTTGCAAAACGATCTGTGGGCAATCGTTATGGAAGGCAAGAGCACGGAATTGCCGAACCTCGCGGCTCCGGAGGCAGAGCGACTGGCAGACTATGTCGGAACTTACGAATTACCGGAGGGCGGGCGCTTCACCACTTTAGTCGCCGGAAGCAGATTGATCATGTCGGCAGAAGGGCAAGGTGCCATTGATCTGCTTTCCGGCGCAGATTCGAAAGAGCGCAAGCAAAACGCCGATTTCAACGCGCGCGCCCAAGCCGTTTTTGAGGGCATCAGCAAAGGCGAATTCTCTGCCGCGCTGCGCGAGATGGCTCATCAAGGCACACCTGACGAACTCAAACAGATGTTGACCGCCTATCGAAAACGCTTCACGGATAGACTGGGCGAGTTCCGATCAATTGAGGTGCTGGGCACGATTCCTGAAACCGAAGCGACGATGACCTATCTGCGATTAAACTTTGAGAAGGGCAGCGACCATCGGCGCATTCGTTGGGAGAATGGCAAGCTGGCCTTCATCTTGCTCGCCGCCTTCCCGTTGATTCCAACGACTCTGGCTTCACAATCGGCAACCGAATTTTACGGCTACCACTTAGGGCTTGCGCGCCTCGTACAGTTCCGATTTGAGCGTAACGCCGAACAGCAAATAACTGGCTTGCGCTTTCAAACCGGCGGCAACAAAGCGCTCGCGCAAAAGGTGGTGCAAGAAAAGAGATAAGGGCGGTTCATGAAATCACAGGCTGCCAGTGTCACTTCTCATCCGCCACCTTACTGGTTACAGGTGAAATAACCGAACGATGAAATTCATCCGCATAGCAATCATCGTATCGCTGATGTGGGCGTCATTGTCATCGCCGGGTTGGGCGCAAGCAAGCGACATCTCGGAAAAGCTTGCCCGCTTGCGGCAGACGCTGACGACCATCCAGTTGAGCGAAGAAGATGCCAAATCCTATGCCAGCCGCCTCAAGCAGGCTGAAGACGCGCTCGCTGCCGGATACCTCTTTCTGAGTCTGTACCAAATGCAGTCGGCATGGGTCAGGCTCAACGCGCAGGCCAGCCAACTGTCGAAGGCTGAGATTGCCAAACAGGGCAATCAGGTTTACGAACGCGAATGGCAACGATTCGACCATGAGCGCGCCAGCAAGGAGAAGCTTTTCACGCCCGCTGCGGCGCGTTCGCTTCCGGCCTCGGTTACAGCGTTGCTGCAAGTGTCGCGATGGCAAAGCCGCCCGTATGCTCAATCGGGCAAGCTATATGGGTACAACACGTCGCTGGATTTCGGTTATTACTACATGGGGTTAGCAGAGGGGAATATCGAATTTGCTCTCTTTTGCCAACAACTCCGGTTTTCGCAGCCGCGCACGCCTGTCCGCTTTGCCTCGTTGGGCGGGGCGCTCAGCGAATTGGAAAAGACGACCATCGCAGCCTATGGCCAAGCTGGCGGAAAAGATCAACCGCGCTATATCGAAATCAACTCGACCTTGAAGCTAGCCAGCGAACTCCAACAAGCAGGCTGGCGCGAGGGGGCGTGGCACAAATACCTCGAAGCGCAAATGCTCTTCGGGCTGCTGACGATGGCAGCGCCAGCGCCGGATGAACAAGCGAAGGTGAAGGCCGAACTGGCAACGGCGGATGCGCGGTTCAAGGCTGACCCACGCGATCACAGCATCGGCTTGTTGTATTTGCAGTTGGCTCAAATGGCGATGGCGGAAAAAGAGAAGAATGGTGATGAACTCAAACGCGCGGCGGTGATTGCTCGACAGGTATTGCCGCGCTACTTTCAACAGATTGCCGAGGTGAAACGATGAGAAGAGCGGGGTTTTCCAGTCTCTCAATCTTACTGATGGTGCTGGCCGTCGGTGTGCCGGTCGGCGCGCAACGCAAAGCCGGAACGCCGCAGAAGGTCGTTACGGTAACGCTGGTGCGCTGGCCATACACGTGAAGCCTTTCTGATCCGGCAAGTTTGCTGATCAAAGAAGTGGTGCAACGTTACCAAGGCAAAGCGCGTTTTGTGAGCGAAGATTGGGGCACGTCAAAGCTAGCAAAACTCTATGGCATTCAAAAATATCCGGTCGTCTTTGTTGACGATGTGCTAGTCGTCAGGCCGGAAGATTTTGGCGGCTGGGGAGCAAAAGAAGGCAAGTATTATCCCTGGCGCGAAGCCGCCAATCAAGAACGTTTCAAAACCGACCTCGCGCAGATGATTGACCTCATTCGGCTCAATCGAAAGTACGAACTGGTCAAAAATCAGCCGACTGCGACCGTGCGCGAACTTGCCGCACTACCACAACTGAGCGCGCAGACCCTTGACGGCCAAGCCATTGAGACGGCGCGGTTATCGGGTAAAGTAACGGTCGTTGAATTTTGGGCAACCTGGTGCGGCCCCTGTCGCTCGACGCTCAAGTGGCTGGCGGCGCTCAAGCCGCGTTACGGCGACAACCTCGAAGTCATCACTATCGCCCTCGACTCGAAAGCCGAAGAAGTGCAAAAGCTGCTGCAATCCCTCAACGTCACGATCCCGGTCGTGATGGGGAAAACGGAAGTGGCCGCGCCGTTTGGTACGGTGACCAGCGTGCCGACGATGTTCGTCTTTGATCGACAAGGCAAGACAGCTTCTGTCTTTTACGGTGCGCCGAAGGATTTGCACCAAAAGGCGAGCGCCATCATCGAAGGACTGCTCAAATGAGTTGATGATGTGCGCCGCAGTCTCAAGGCAAGGGGTTGAGGCGCAGATCATCAAATGATGGTTGAAAGGCGGTTTCAGATTAGCGCCGCTTGCACTCCGCGTTCCGCCGATGGTATGAGTTTCGCAAGATGAGACTCAACATCGGAGGTTGGCTTTGCTTGATGAATTGAAGCGATTGCTGGCCGCAAGCACACAGGCTGTGGTCTTCACAGGCGCAGGCATTAGCACGGAGTCCGGCATCCCGGATTTTCGCAGCCCCGGCGGCATCTGGACAAAGTATCAACCCATAGACTTCCGCGATTTTCTCGTTTCCGCAGAGATGCGACGGGAAACCTGGCGCAGAAAACTGGCTACTTACCCCGCCTTTTCAAAAGCTCAGCCCAATCGCGGCCATCGCGCCGTCGCTCATCTGGTCGCGCAAGGCAAAGTCGCTGTCGTCATCACGCAAAACGTAGACGGGCTCCATCAACAATCGGGCGTGCCGGAGGAGCAAGTCATCGAACTGCATGGCAACGGAACATACGCCAAATGTCTGCGTTGCGACCGACGCTATGAACTCGAAGCGATGTTTGCGCAATTTCAAGTCAACCAGGAGCCGCCGACCTGTGGCACTTGCGGCGGCATCATCAAACCGGCAACCATCTCCTTCGGTCAACCAATGCCGGAAGAAGCGATGCAGCAAGCACGGATGCAGGCGCAGGATTGTGATCTGTTTCTCGCCATTGGCTCATCGTTGGTCGTCTATCCCGCCGCCGCCTTTCCCCGCATCGGCAAACAGAATGGAGCGCGATTGGTCATCCTCAACCGCGAGCCAACCGATCTGGATGGCCTGGCCGATTTGGTGCTGCACGCAGAGATCGGTGCGACGCTCGGCGAAGCGGTCGGCATTGAATGAAGGAAACCATGAATCAATTTGTCGGCACCTGGGAACTCGTCGCCTTTGAAGAAGAGCAACCCGATGGTCAACTCGCTTACCCTTATGGCAACGATGCGAGGGGGCTGCTGATGTACGATGCCAGCGGACGAATGGCCGTGCAGATTATGAGGCGCGAGCGGCAGCCGTTCACCTCAGAAGACTGGCAAGAAGTCAGCGGCGTGGAAATAAAATCGGCGGTCTCCGGGTTTACAGCATTTTGGGGAAGGTTTACGGTTGATGAGGCAAGCCGCACGGTCATTCATCAGGTCGAAGGGCATGTGCTACCTAACAGCGTCGGCAAGGCGTTGCCGCGAAGCTATGAATTTTCCGGCAATCGGCTCATCCTTAAACCGGCTCCGAATCGTAGAGTCATATGGCAGCGCGTCGCCTGAGAGCGTGGGCAGAGGAGTGAAAGAGAGACTATGAAATACACCCTGATCCTTATCGTTACGATGCTGGCCTTGATTTCGCTTGCCTGTGGAGGTGCGGCAACAGCACGCACCGACAGCGAACCGGGGCGAGAAGCCCTCCAACAAAAGAGCGAACCGGCAAAGAAAGGAACCCAAAGGAAAGATAAGATTATGAAGACCGAAGCAGAATGGAAACAGATTCTTACGGAAGAACAATTTCACGTATTGCGGCAGAAAGGCACCGAACGCGCCTTCACGGGCGACTACCACGACAACCACGAAGACGGCAGATATTTGTGCGCGGCCTGCGGCGAAGAGTTGTTCTCTTCCGAACAGAAGTTCGATTCGGGAACCGGATGGCCGAGCTTTTGGGCGCCAGCAGTGGAAGAGAACGTCGAAACGGAGACCGACAGCAGCTATGGCATGCGTCGCATTGAGGTGCATTGCAGCCGGTGCGGCGGGCATCTCGGCCACGTCTTCGAAGACGGCCCGCGCCCGACAGGCTTGCGCTATTGCATCAACTCGGTGTCGTTGAAGTTCGTCAAGAAAGAGAAGGAATAGCTGCGTCGCCAAGCTCTTAGTTCGAGCGGTAGTTGGTGAATTGCATGTCAATGCCGAAGTCTTTGGCTTTGAGCCGCGCGATGATGTCTTGCAGGGTATCGCGGTCTTTGCCGCTGACGCGCACAAAATCGCCGTTGATCGTCGCTTGCACTTTGAGCTTCGAGTCCTTGATGAACTTGACGATCTCTTTAGCTTTTTCGGTCGGGATGCCCTGCTGTAGGGTGATGGTTTGGCGCACCGTGTCTTTGGCGGCGGGTTCGACCTTGCCGTAGGTTAGCGCTTTCAGCGAGATACTGCGACGCACGAGCTTCTGTTGCAGCACATCGTTTAGCGATTTCAGAGTGAAGTCGCTAGCGGTGTGCAGCACGATCTCGTGCTTCTTTTCATCCAGGTCAATCGTTGAGTTTGTGCCTTTGAAGTCGTATCGCTGATTGATCTCTTTGCGCGCTTGATCGAGGGCGTTTTTGACTTCTGCCATCTCTACTTTCGAAACCACATCGAATGTATTCTGCTGTGCCATGAGGATTGCCTAGCGTTTCGCTTCCTTCCCAAAGGTTGTGGCCGGTCAGACTCATTGGATTTTGCCGGGGCGCGCGACCATGCGTTCGCGGCGAAACTCTTCGGCCATCGCTTTGGCGTTGGGCATCTCTGCGATGGCGCGTTCAAATTGTGGGTCGTTCTCTAGTAGGACGGCGCGCGCGGCATTGCGACCATAGGCTGCGGTCACTAAATCGTAGCGAATCTGACGCTTGATCCACTGCCAATCTTGCTCGGCGCGCAGCGCGTCGGCATTCAGTTCGGGACGGTGGCGCAGGAAGGCTTTGAAGGCTGCGAGCAGCTTGTCATCAATGCGGTATTCATCGCTACGCAAGCGGTGCGTGTGATCGGCAGGGCGATCAATCTTCAATTCCGGCGCTTCGGGAATCAACCCGGCGGCCAACGCCCGCGCGAAGTGAAAGACCGGCTCCAACCACAGATTTTGCCGTTCGATTTCATGCGGCGAGAGTTTGACTTTGACATCCGGCTCAATGCCGCCGCCGCTGTAGACCGTGCGCCCGCCGTCGGTATGCGATTCACTGGCAGGTTGCCCCGCATCCCGGTCATCGCGGCGCAAATAGTAGTCATAGAATGAGCGGCCTGCATATTCGCGTTGTATCAACCGTCCGCTCGGCGTGTAGTAATGGCCAGTGGTGAGCGTCAACCCCGAACCGTCACTCAAGGTGAAGACGTTTTGCACCAACGCTTTGCCGAAGCTCTCTTCACCGACGATGACAGCGCGGTCATGATCTTGCCACGCTCCGGCGACGATTTCGGAAGCCGAAGCCGAGCCGCGATTGATGAGGACAACAAAGGGGTAGTCCTGCGGCAGCGAGTTTTGCGCGTAGCGTTCGACAGGCGCAAATACGCCTTCGCGTCCGCGCATCGAAACGATCTTCTGCCCGCGATGTAAAAACAGGTCGGCGACGCGGTAGGCCTGATCGACCAACCCGCCGCGATTGCCGCGCAAATCCAGAATCAACGCCGTCATGCCTTGCGCCTTCAAATCGCGGAGGGCGCTCTTCATCTCTTCGAAGGTCGTAGTGTTGAAACCGCGTTCAAGGTTGATATAGCCGATGCCATCGCCCGTCAGATGATAGTTGGTGATCGAAGGGTGAGAAATCGCCGCGCGCGTGAACTTCAGTTCGATGGGCTGACTGACGCCGAGCCGCCCGACTTTGACCATGACCGGCGTGCCTTCCGGGCCGAGCAACTTTTCCGATACTTGCAGCGAAGAACGGCCTTCCATGGTTTCGCCATTGACCGCCAGAATCTCATCGCCGAAGCGAATGCCGCCGCGCAAAGCCGGGGTGTTGGCAAACGGCGACATGATGAAGACCTTGCCGCTGCGCTGTGCAATCTCTGCCCCGATACCGGTGTAACGACTGCGCTGGTCATTCATGAACTCGTCATACTCTTTGCGCGTGAAGTACGAGGAGTGCGGGTCGAGGGTGAGCAGCATGCCGACGATGGAGTCTTTGATGATGGCTTCGTGATCGAGTTGACCTGCATAGTTGGTCTGCGCAACGCGGAGCGCGGCTTTGAAGTCCTGTACGATTTGCCTGCGCGCCTCGTCCGGGTTCAGAAAGGTGCCTTGTTGGGCGACGTGCGAACCGGCAAAAACAAGCGGCAACATCAGCGACACGGACAACAAAAGAAATCGCTTAGCTGACTTCATATCGGCATCTCCCAGATGATGTCACAACGCCAGGGGGAAAGTGTTCAGATTTTGCAGCAAACGTTGCGGCTGAAATTTTACGAGAAAGCGATGCGGATGACAACCAAAGACGCAAGGCACAGGTCATGGAGCCGTGAGCGGCGCTGTCGTGAAGTTGACGCGATACCTTGCCGACCAGATGCTTACGGCTTTGTAGATCGAGAGGTCAACCTCGACGGGCAAATCGTAGCTCTGATCGCCTTCGGCGCTCTGTAGTTCACCAAGCGAAATGAATCCGGCTCTTTCAACCGTTTCGTTTTCAAAGGCATCGGCTGCGGCAACCAAACAGACCTGCAACTCTTGCCCGACAGAAGTGCGAAAGTCGGTCAAGGACAAAATGCGTTTGCCGCCGGGTAATTGATAAATCGTCGCTCGCCCTCGGCCTCGATGAGCGACTTGATGAAATTTGCCGGATGCCAGCAAAACCGGAACCGGCGTTCGGTGGCCAAATCCGCAGCGTGCCGCCCACCCAATCGCTGTCCCCACAAACGCGAGAGCGAGGAGCAAAAGATAGAGCCTTCTGCGCTTCATGCGGCCTCCTCACAACCATTCAGCCGCTACTGGCAGCAGTTCTTGACGCAGTTTGTTCATTGCCAGCCGAATGCGCGTTTTGACCGTGCCTAACGGTAAGGCCAAGCGCGCAGCGACTTCGCTGTGTGACAGCCCGCCAAAATAGACCAATTCAATCGCCTGCTGCTGATCGGCGGGCAATCGGTTGAGTGCCGTGCGCACCAGGCTTTGCCGCTCCGCGAGCGCCGAAAGGGTTTCGGGATTTTCCGGGCTTGGTAGGCGGCTTTCGTTCACTACGCCGATCTCGATTCGCTCCCGATGCGGTTTATTAGCGCGCAGGTAATCGAGCGACCGCGACCGCATAATCGTCAACAGCCAAGCCATCGGAGCGCCACGCTGCTCATCATATCGTCCGGCTTGTCGCCATACCTGCATGAAGGTATCCAGCAACGCCTCTTCGGCTACGCTACGGTCGCCGAGAATCCGCAAAGCCAGCCCAAAGAGCAGGCGATGCGTCAGATCATATAATCTTGCCAAAGCCGGTTGGTCACCTTCTGCAATCTGCTCAAGCAGAGTTGCCAATTGGCGATCTGCCTCCAAACGGTATGGCGCAGGTCGGGGCGAATGGTCTGTAGCTTTCGCGAGTATCGGTATCATGGTCTTCTCCTAATCGGTTTCTTTGCTGCAACCGAAGTGACCATAGACCAGAGCGGCGGTTAGGTCTTAAAAGCCTGCCAAAAAAAGTCTAAAAATTTCCTAAAAGCCTGCCAATCGAAGAATAACGTGCTCTACGATTCGCTCCCCTTGACCGCGCGCTGCATACGGGATTTTGGTGCCCCGGTTCGGTCAAGAGGGAAAAGGCTCGGTTACTCATCCCCGCGCTTGATGTCGGAATACCAGTCTGCCTATGCAGATGTTCCCTCCACATGTCACAATGGCGGCTGACCGCGACCGATCTGCCTATGACCAAACCCATCAAGTGTCTCTATGAATTCGGAGCCTTTCGGCTTGATGTCGCCGAGCGCAGTTTGCGCCGCGCTGAAGAGACGGTTGCGCTCACGCCAAAGGTCTTTGACCTACTGGTTTTGCTGGTTGAAAATCGCGGCCACCTGATGTCCAAAGAAGAGTTGCTCAAGGCCTTATGGCCGGATAGTTTCATCGAAGAAGCCAATCTCAATGTCAATGTCTCAGCCTTACGCAAAGCGCTCGGCGAAACGCCTGCCGACCCGCAGTATATCGAGACGGTCCCCAAACGCGGCTATCGCTTCGTCGCCTCCGTGCGTGAACTATCTGAGCCGCACAGGGACGGCGTGCAACCGCTTGCCGAAGACGCCAACGCTCCCCCGCAAGGTATAGCAGGCGAAGCGCAGCCGTCTTCGGCGACCGCAACCCTCAGCCCTTCCGAAGAGAGCGCTCGACAGTCCCTCCCGCAGACTGCCAAGCGGCGACCGGCTAAAACGCGCTGGTTGATTAGCGCCATCGCAACTGCGATTGCCCTGATAGGGGTGCTCGCCTATCAAGCAACTCGGCAAAACCGGGCGGCAGGATTGGCAGAGATTCGCACGCTCGCCATCTTGCCCTTCAAGCCTTCCCATGCGACCGAAACTGACAGCGCCTTGGGGCTGGGGATGGCAGACGCTTTGATTACCAAATTGAGCAACTACGAACAGCTTACGGTGCGCCCGACCAGCGCCATACAACGCTATGCCGAGGCGAACGCCGACTCCCTCGCAGCCGGACGCGAATTGGGCGTGGATGCGCTCTTAGAGGGGCTGGTACAACGTGATAACCAGCGTATTCGGGTCACGGTCAAACTGATGCGGACGCGCGACGGCAAACCGCTATGGGCAGATACCTTTGATGACTTCTTCACGAACCTCTTCGCCTTGCAAGATTCTATATCGGGAAAGATGGCCGAAGCCTTAGCTCTCAAACTCACAGGCGACGAGCAACGGCTTTTTCTCAAACGCCCGACGGAGGACACTCAAGCCTACCAACTCTATGTGCAAGGGCAGTTCTATACCGCCAAGCTGACCCAAGCGTCAGCCAACAAAGCGTTAGAGTGTTATCGGCAAGCGCTTGATCTCGACCCTGATTACGCTTTGCCTTATGCCGGAATGGCAGATGCTTATTTGACCTTAGCTACCATCAACCGCGACGAAGACTGGCGGCAAAAAGCCAGAGAAGCGGCAGAACAGGCCGTGCGCCTCGATGACCGCATCGCGGACGCGCATCGCGCCTTGGGTTTGGTCAAAATGCATGCGGATTGGGATTGGGCGGGCGCGGAAAGAGAGTTTCAACGCGCTCTTGAGCTCAACCCGAGCCACGCAATGACGCGGCTCAACTACTCGGTTTTGCTCACCGCCTTAGCCCGTCACGAAGAGGCAATCAACGAAATCGAAAAGGCGCGGCAACTCGATCCCATCTCCGAGCCCATCAACCGCGATATGGCGTGGACCTACTACTGCGCCCGCCAATATGAACGCTCCATCGAACAGTGCAAGAAGATTCTGGAAATGAGCAGCGATCAGGGCTTCGCCTATCGGCAACTGGGTAAGAACTATCTCCAGCTCGGAAAACCCGAAGCCGCGATTGCGGAATTCAAACGGAGCCTCAACCTGTTTCGCGCCCCCGAAGCGGAGTCCGCCGAATTGGCGCAAGCCTATGTGCAGGCAGGCAATCGGACGCAGGCCGAAACCATCCTCACGCAGATACAGCGTCTCAGCCAACAAAAACCAGGCTATGCCTACCGCGTGGCGCTCGCCTATGCCTGTTTGCAGGATACCAAGCAGGCCTTCGCCTGGTTGGAGAGAGCGATGCAAGAGCGTGCGACCGCTATGATCTATCTGCGAGTCGAACCCCAATTCGACATGCTCAAGGCCGATAAACGATTTGCCGAACTACTGCGCCGTCTTAACCTCGCGCCCTAATTGAGTCGGCAGCGATCATTCGCTCCGGTAAAGAGCCTCTGCAACCTGTGCAGGCTTTGATAGGTGAAGTGATGACTGCATTTAGTTGCTGACGAAATCTCTTTCGAACCCCTTGCAGCATTCGTGCATCTGAGGCAGCGGTTTACCATTTCAATCAAGGACAAACAGGATGAAAAAATTTCTCAAGCGTGTCAGTGTCGTTATCATTGCCTTGCTCATTGGCTTTTATGGCTTTTACAAAGTGAGTCGGGCGCGCACCTTTCAACTGCTCGGCGACATCGTGCCGCGCGTCGAAACCGAGCAGAAAGTCGTCGCCCTCACCTTTGATGACGGACCGGCCATCGAAGGCACCGCGCAGATTCTGGCGGTTCTCAAAGAGCATAACGTGCGCGCAAGTTTCTTTCTGATCGGCGCGGAGTTGGAACAGAACTTCGAGCAAGGCAAACAAATCATCGCGGCGGGTCACGAGGTTGGCAATCACTCCTATACGCACGAACACATGGTGTTTAAGTCGCCCTCCTTCTTGCAACACGAGATTGATCGTACAGACCAACTGCTGCGCGAAGCCGGTTATGCGAGCGAGATTCATTTTCGTTCGCCCTATTGCTATAAGTTTTTGCTGCTGCCCTACTATCTCTCCCAGCGCAACAAAAAAAATATCACCTTCGATGTCGAGCCGGAGTCATGGGCAGCGATTGATGGCAACGCGGAAAAGATGGCCGAGCATGTCCTCGAACAGACGCGTCCCGGTTCGATCATTCTCCTCCACGTGATGTATCCGAGCCGCCGGGAATCACTCAGAGCCGTGCCGATCATCATCACGGGTCTGCGGGAACGCGGCTACGAATTCAAAACCGTCTCTGAACTCTTAGCCCTGCGCCGCCCGTAACCCTCAGCGACCGGCAGGCTCCGAGGCCAGATGGGCGGCAAAGAATCGTTGCACGGCTTGCTGATAATAAAAACGATGTAGCCGAGTTGCGCGAGCGCGTGCGCCTCGTCGCCCCTGCCGGTTCTGCCAAAGAAAGAATGCGGCACAACACTAATCCAGGGGCTGGAATAGATGTAGTCAATGACCGCGTATTTGCGATTCGGGTCAAAGTCGTAGGGCTTATAGATGACGCCGTAGAAATCGGTTTTTCCCTCATCGGCTTTGACAACGAACTCTTCCGGCGGATGCCCTGGCAACTCTTTCAAGGCTTCAACGTTGGCCATCATCAGGGTTTGCGATTGCTTGCCATCGGCGTTTCGCAATTCGGCAGTCGTCCGCCAACTGCCGCCCGAATGAAGATCAACGAAGTAGGCTTTCGATGGTGCGAAACTGATGCGATGCTGGCCGCTCGCTTCGATGAGCGGTTTGAATTCACGGCCATCGAAATTGACGCGATAGAGATTCGTATCGTAAAGATGCAGGTCAGCGTTGGCAGTCAAGTAAGCGAATCATTGTTTATCCGTCCATTCTCAGTTCGACACTCGCTAAAAGCAGAATGACGCTGCATAAGAAAATAAAATAGCCACCCTTGCGAGTGGCTGTAAGTTTTTTGTTTTCAATGGGCGCTACTGGACTTGAACCAGTGACCCCTGCGGTGTGAACACAGTGCTCTACCACTGAGCTAAGCGCCCGATTGGGAGGGAAGAGATTAGCAGACGAAAAAGAGTTTTTCCACCTTCCGAAGACGTGACTCTCTGACAGCCCGTTGAAGTCACAGGAGCAGGCCGATCACAATCGGAATCGGACACGGATGCAGGCGGAGGGCACAGAGGTTCATGACGACGGCCAACTGCTCTATGCCCCTCTGTGCCCTATCCACGCCTTGCCTCCATTCTAATGAGGCGAGAACGGAATGACCCTCTTGGAGCCATAGCCGGTTTTGCAACTGACAATTTCTTCCGTTCGTAACGAAGCGATGATTGGCCAAACCAGCCTGCCGCATCAGTTGCGGCGCAGCTACGCGTTTGCGTCGGGCGGTTAGGCAAGGGCATCGGGAACCTACACAGTGACAAACCAAGATAGAGATTTATCCCCCTGTTTTAGATTGCTACGCCGCCGTTGCAAAATCCGACAAGCCGCTTGTCAAGCAAACAACAGGGGATCATCTATCATTAACTGACCTCTAAACCGAGACGTACTGTTTGCTAGAAAACTCCTCGGTTCTCTCGCTCGTTTCGCGCGCCATTGCCGCCCGCCCGCAATGCGTTGACCGGGGCGACGAGTTTGGCACAATGGTTGCCCTGACAAAACAACGGGAACTGGATATCCGCGTATCGCCGCAGGGCGTGCGGGGTATCGGAGCAGGAAGATGTTATGGGCGGCGCTTGTTCTCGCATCGCCCATAACAATCCGTCGCAGGGGATGTATCTGTCGTCTGCGGCGTCGTCCCAAGAGAAATTGGGAACCGATTGGTGAACTGAATAAGGGGAGTAGATCACCTCTACAGGTTCCGGTGAGATCGTCAATCCAACCGCGATACGCTGAGCGGTTCGGCTCACCGGCGAAGGATCAAGACCTTTTGCGATTTCGCAAGAGGTCTTTTTTTGTGGTTGAAGACCACAAGTTGGTAGGAGGTAAACCGGATGCGAATGGCTGCAGGGTATTTGATGATGGTATTGGCCGTGATAGGCGTGGTTGTTCCGATTCTACCGACCGTACCGTTCTTACTGGCTGGCGCGGCACTGCTCGGACGCGAGCATCCGTTAATACGACCTTTTATGCAGCGCCTCAATAACTGGCGCAAACCCAAATCATAACCTGCTAAGGCGAAAGAGAGGAGACTCCGTATGAACTGTCCTGCTTGTCAGGTGCAATTGAAGATAACAGATCGGCAAGGCGTCGAGATGGATTACTGTCCACAGTGTCGCGGCGTGTGGTTGGACAGAGGCGAACTCGACAAGATTATCGAACGTTCGGCGGCGAATTTCGCCGAAGACCGCCCGGATGATCGCGCGCGATACGACAAGGCGCGCGGCTATCGTCGCGCTTACGATGAAGGCGATGATCGCTACCGACAGGGCGATAAAGGCCGCAAGCGCAAATCTTTTTTAAGCGACATCTTTGATTTTGATTGAGGAGGCGGGCGTGGCGCGCACACCGACTAACCGACTTGCAATCGAATCTGAAAAGGGGGAGTTAGCAGCCCATGAATATCAGCCTGTTTCCGTTCACTGATTACTGGTGGTTCTATGCCGCTTTCACGTTTTTCGTACTGTTTCTGCTGGCGCTCGATTTGGGCATCTTTCACCGTCAGGCGCACAGCGTCTCTTTTCGGGAAGCCGCTCTATGGACAGTGATCTGGATTATCTTGGCGCTCGGTTTCAATTACGGACTCTATCAATACGCGCTGTGGAAGTTTCCGCAGGATGCGCGGTTGATGAGTATGCCGGGCTTCGACCCGATTGCCGCTGCTGAGCGCGTCGGGTTGGAATTTTTAACCGGCTACCTTGTCGAAAAGTCGCTATCGGTAGACAACATCTTCGTCTTTGTCCTGATCTTCAGTTACTTCGCCATACCGGCAGTGTATCAACATCGCGTCCTGTTTTTCGGCATCATCGGCGCGCTGCTCTTTCGCGCCCTCTTTATCGGAGTCGGTTCGGCGTTGATGCAATATCACTGGGTGATCTATCTATTCGGCGGTTTTTTGATCTTCACGGGGCTCAAAATGATGTTTGCGCCGGAGAAGGGGTTAGAGCCGGATAAAAACCCATTGATTCGACTCTTCAAAAGATTTGTGCCGGTCACAACGGAGCTTCACGGGCAAAGATTCTTTGTCCGCCGCGACAGTCTCGTCTATGCCACGCCGCTCTTCATCACTCTGCTCTTTGTTGAAGTGACGGATGTCATCTTTGCTGTGGATTCGGTGCCTGCGATCTTCGCGCTGACCAGTGAGCCAATGCTTGTCTTCTCGTCGAATGTCTTTGCCATTCTCGGATTGCGCGCCATGTATTTCCTGCTGGCGGGGGCGATGGATAAATTCTATCTGCTCAAATATGGGCTGGCGGTGGTCCTCCTCTTTGTCGGATTGAAGATGGTGTGGCTCAACGATCTGTACGACGGTAAGTTTCCCATCACTTGGTCGCTCGGCATCATCAGTGGCGTGATCGCATTGTCGGTCGTGTTCTCGTTGCTCTTTCCGAAGTCGCAACCGGCAGAAGCGGGAAAGGAGACGGTTAATTCGCTTACCGCTGACGGTCAGCAACCCGAAATGGGCGATTGAACGGCGCTTGACGATGGCACAGAGCTTGTTACGCTATTTGCGAAAGGAGAATTTAGATGCCATACGTAGCGAAAAGCTTCGATCATTTATTTGGTATGAAGGGGTTCAGCGATACGTTGCTGAAGAATCATTTCAAACTGTACGAGGGATATGTATCAAACACGAACAAACTGCTTGTCGAATTGAATACAGTAGCAAAAGAGGGCAAAGCCAAAACGCCATACTACAGCGAACTCAAACGCCGATTCGGGTGGGAGTTCAATGGCATGCGATTGCACGAACACTACTTCGACAATCTCACGCCATCGGGCAGCCCGCTTCCGGGCGAAACGCCGCTCAGTAAAAAACTGGCGGAAGATTTCGGCAGCTTTGAAGATTGGGAGAAAGATTTCAAGGCGACCGGCGCGATGCGCGGCATTGGTTGGGTCGTTTTGTATTTCGATGGGCAAGCGGGTCGGCTGATCAATTCATGGATTGATGAACACGACAGCGGACATCTGACGGGCTGCACGCCGATTTTGGTGATGGATGTGTTCGAACACGCCTTTCTATTGGATTACGGTTTGGAGCGTGGCGAGTATATCGAAGCCTTCTTCAAAGCGGTGAATTGGTCGGCGGTCGGCGAGCGCTTTCAACAGGCCAAGACCGCCGCATCGCGTCCGGCAGTGGTCGGTTGACAGCCGTGCAAACGAATCTATATAAGTGCAGCGACGTGAAGATCGCCTGTACATTCGCACGGTTCTTTTTGCTAGTCGCTCTCTGCGCGAATGCAGATCGGGCATTCGCGCAGAAGCAAAACTTCCCGGCCTACAGCGGTCACGTCAACGATTTTGCGAGCATTCTCGATTCCGCAACCCGCACGCAACTGGAAACGATTCTGTTGAACTTCGAAAACCTGACGGGGGCGCAAATCGCCGTCGTCACCATCTCCACGCTTGGCGAACAACCGATTGAAGAGTATTCGAACGGGTTGTATCGTTCGTGGGGGATCGGCGCAAAGAGCGGGGCTAATAAAGACAAGGGCGCGATGCTGCTCATCGTGCCGCAAGACCGACGCTCACGCCTCGAAGTCGGTTATGGGCTGGAAGGCGATTTGCCGGACGGACTGGCGGGCGAGATGTTGCGCCGCATGCGCCCCTACTTCAAGGAAGAACGGTGGTCGGAAGGCGTTACGCTCGGCGTGCGAACCTTGGTAGATACGCTTGCGGAAAAATGGGGCGTTTCGGTCGAAGGCATAGACCGACAATATGCCTACCGCGCTGCCCCGCAACGCCCATCGGGATCATCTTCGCCAATTGGCATGCTGATCTTTTTCGCCGTGATGATCGTCATCTTTCTGTTGATCGCACGAGCCTCTCGCCGTCGCGGCGGCCCATCAGGCGGGTCTCGCAATTCGGGTTGGAGCGGCCCGATGATCTTCGGCAGCGGCGGCGGAGATTTCGGCGGTTCGTCAGACAGTAGTTGGGACAGCGGCGGCAGTGATTGGGGCGGCTTCGGCGGCGGCAGCAGCGGCGGCGGCGGCGCAAGCGATAGCTGGTGACCGTTTGAACTGAAGGGATGCCGGGATGAAGGGGTAACCCGAAGAGGTAAAAGGCGGCAACCTTCTTATCCTGCCCTTCAACTGTCAGCTTTCCATCGGTGACCCGTCACTTTCGACCCGCGACTGGAAACGAGAAACCGGTAGTTGGCAACCGAGATATGAACACGGAAGAGAGACTCAAAGAGTTGGTGACGCGCTTGCAAGTAGCGCACGCGGAAAACTTGGTTGCGGTCGTCTTGCACGGCGCAGCGGTGACCCTGCGCGAGCGCGCAAAAGCCATTGACTTTCAGTTGCTCATCGTCACGCGCACGCTCTCAGCGCAAGATTTGCGCGATGCGCGCCCAGTGGCCAAATGGTGGGCGGCGGCGGGCTTCAAACTGCCTGTCTACTTCACCGAAGAGGAATTCCTCGATTCGTTGGATGTCTTTGCGATTGAATTTCGCCAGATGAAGCGCGCCTATCGCATCCTCTATGGGCGCGACGTGTTGGCGGGCGCGGAGGTGTCGAAAGCCAATCTGCGCGTGCAGACGGAATACGAGTTGCGCGGCAAATTGCTGCGTCTGCGCGCTCTCTACTTGCCTGCCAGCGAAGCGGTTGACAGTCTGACAGAGCTGATGACCGACAGTGTAATTAGCTTCGTGCGCTACTTGCGCCCGCTCCTCGACCTCAAAGGCGAAGAAGTGCCAAGTGATCGCCTGCGCGTCGTGCAGCGTGTCGGCGAACTGTTAGGGCTTGATTTGTCGGCTCTCGAACGGATTTTGCGACTGCGCGCAGAGCCGGTTGAGTTAATGGAAGTCGAAGCGCAGGATCTATTCAAACAGTATGTCGAGCGCCTCATTCAGATCATTGAGGCGGTAGATAATTTGTAGCCATCAAAAACGGAGGGGAAGAGTATGAAAAAAGGGGTGTTGATTTTGGGTGGGCTCGTACTGGTCGCGCTGATTATCGGCGGGCTGGCCATCGGCAGTTATAACAATCTGGTTGGGATGCGAAACAACGTGGATGGCCAGTGGGCGCAGGTCGAAAATCAACTGCAACGCCGTGCCGATTTGATTGGCAACCTCGTCGGCACAGTAAAGGGAATTGCCGGACAGGAGAAAGAGGTCTTCATCAAAATCGCCGAAGCGCGTTCGCGTTTGCTCTCTGCCGGAACGCCGGAAGAGAAGATGGATGCCAACGAGCAACTCACCAAGGCGACGCGCGATGCAGGGTTGCTGCCCGGCGGCGGTGGCGGCATACTCGGCCCCGGCGGCAGGTTTCTTTCCATCACCGAGCAGTACCCACAGTTGAAATCGAGCGAGAACTTTCTCAAGTTACAAGATGAGCTTGCCGGAACCGAAAACCGGCTGGCGGTTGCCCGCAAGGATTACAACGAAGCGGTGCAAAGTTACAACACCACAAAACAGCGGTTTCCAACCGTCATGATTGCCGGAATCATGGGCTTTCAAGACAAGCCGTTCTTCAAAGCCGACGCTGACGCGAAAGAAGCGCCCAAAGTGGATTTCAGCAAGTAAATTTTTGCGAAACGGGAATAATCATGAGGCTCGCAAGGATTTAGTAGGGGTGGTGGCCGTAACCCGTCCACTCGATGCCAATCCGATTACACAGAAAGGTGCTTTACATGACTCGAATGCTGCACACCCTCGCGCTGATGAGCGTGTTGGCGCTGGTGGTGTTTGGCGCGGTTCCGAAAGTCGGAGAGCCTGCGCCTGCCTTCAGCTTGCCCAACACGGCGGGCGCGATGGTTACGTTGAAAGAGTATGCGGGCAAATCAAAGCTCGTATTGGTGTTTTATCGCGGCTACTGGTGACCCTATTGCCGCAAACAGTTGGCCGGTCTGGCCAGCAACTATGAGAAGTTCAAGGCCGCAGGCGCAGAACTGCTCGCCATTAGCGTAGATTCCCCCGAAAAGAACCGCGAGCTTGCGGAAAAACTCAAACTCCCTTATCCCATCCTCTCCGACGCCGACCGCAAGACGATCACGACCTATGACATCGTTGATCCCAACGGCAAGATTGCCAGAGCTTCGGTCTTCGTGCTCGATAAACAAGGCATTGTGCGGTGGACATACCTTGCAGAAGACTACAAAGTCAGACCGTTGGACGACGAGATTCTCGCGGAATTGAATAAACTGAAGTAACTTTCGACTAAACGGGGAAAGCTGAACAGGCTTTCCCTTTTCCTACCTCGTAGAGCTACTCCGTTGAGATCAACCCAGAACGAAAACAAAGAATGAAAGTGATCAACTTGTGTATCAGTTGGTGGCTGTCGCCTCAACTTGATAACAACCTTCTTTGGCTGAGTTCTTTTTCTTTGATGATCCTGCATTAGGTGAGGCCAATTTTCCGTCTACTGTAGATAGTTAGAAATGATTTCGCAAAGAGGTTGAAAATTAGCTATGAATGATAGAAAAGGATGGATAGAGATCGGAAAAAAAATCTTGCGGGGTCTGCTTATTTCTAGCTTCGGTTGGATGCCGATTCTAGGATTGCTTGCTCTTGGCGTTGGAGCCTTTGTTCTTGGCGCTGGCTCCAACTGGAAACCCTTTTTAGATGGGGCAGGCAGTGCGATCCTTTCTGGTGGTGTGTTTGCCTGCTTACTAAAATCCATCCAGTATCTGGGCGTATTCAAACAGGAGTTGAGTCAGGTTCTTTACGGAGAAACAGAACA
>CAYXVU010000005.1:4839-62576 GCA_964468725.1 uncultured Clostridia bacterium | reverse complement strand
AGAATCCCTCTTTTGAGATCAACTCGGCATTGCTCTCCCGCTCAAAAGTTTTCGTACTCGAACAACTGGCGAGCGAAAGTTTGGTGATGATTTTGCAGCGCGCGCTTGCCGATGACGAGCGCGGATTTGGCGCGCAAGGTGTGCAAGCCGACGATGATGTGTTGCGCGCCCTTGCCATCTACGCTTCGGGCGATGCGCGCACGGCGCTCAATACTCTTGAACTGGCCGCCTCGATTGCCGAAAGCGACAGCAGCGGCGCGAAACGAGTAACCTTCGCCGTTTTGAAAGAAGCCATGCAACGCGCAATGCTGGCCTATGACAAGACCGGCGAAGAGCATTTCAATCTGATTTCGGCATTCATCAAATCCATTCGCAACTCGGATGCTGACGCCGCTGTTTATTGGCTGGCGCGCATGATCGAAGCCGGTGAAGACCCTCTCTTTATTGCCCGTCGTCTGGTGCATCACGCATCGGAAGACATCGGATTGGCCGACCCCGCCGCACTGGTGCAAACCGTCGCCGCGATGCAGGCGACACATTTTATCGGCCTGCCGGAAGCGCGGCTGGCGCTCACCCAAGCGACGATCTATCTGGCGCGTGCGCCGAAATCGAACGCCGTGCTGCGTGCGTACCTGGCGGCGCAGAAAGATGCCCTCGAAACCGAACGCGAGCCGGTTCCGCTACATCTTCGCAATGCGCCGACGGGGCTGATGAAAGGTCTCGGTTACGGTAAAGACTATCAGTACGCGCACGATTATCCCTCCGGTCGCGCCGAAGCGATGGCCTGCTTGCCGGAGAACCTGCGCGGCAAGAAGTACTATGAAGAGAAGACCGAGGGTGAAAGTCAGAATTCGGAATTCAAGAAGAGAGAATAAAGGCGGAGGCGCAATCCGCCGACTTGCCTCTTCATTCACTCTTCGGAGTTCCGTCTCTTGTCTGATTAAGGAGCTGCTATGACCGAAGTGATCGTTTCCTCAATCGGGTTTTTACAGCAGGAAATTACTGCCGGGGCGCACAACTTCTATGCCGACGAACCAACCGAGCAGGGCGGAAAAGATAGCGGGCCAGACCCCTATTCGTTGTTGTTGGCGGCGCTCGGCGCGTGTACCGCGATGACCTTGCAACTATATGCGAAGAAGAAGGACTGGCTGCTCGAACAGGTTGAAGTCAGTCTCCGTCACGAACGTATTCACGCGGCGGATTGCGATAGTTGTGCGACGACAGACGGCATGATTTCCAGAATTGATCGCTATATTTCTTTTACCGGCCCACTTAGTGATGAGCAGCGCGCTCGCCTGCTCGAAATCGCCCAACGTTGCCCCGTGCATCGCACTCTGACATCCGAGATTTCTATCCGCGACCACCTCGATTGAGGCGGGTGGATGTGCCGTTGGTTATGGAGGCCGCTTTCGGCGGACGACATCCGGCTTACGGATTCGGAGTTGAGGTGCGATTCGATAGTTGAGCGAACAGCCAGGCTTTTGCCATCAACCAGTCGCGTTTGACGGTAGAGCGCGATATGCCCATCACTTCAGCGGTCTCGTCCAACGTCAGCCCGCCGAAGAATCGCAATTCGACAATTCGCCCCTGCTGCTCGTCCAACCGGGACAAGTCTTTGAGCGCGTCGTCTAAGGCAATCAAGTCGAAGTCATCGGGTTGCGACAAAGCCAGCGCTTCGTCAAGCGGGAGTTTCTGCCATGCGCCGCTATGTTTTTCGGCTTTATGGCTGCGCGCATAATCAATGAGTACGCGTCGCATCATGGAAGCGGCGACCGCAAAGAAATGGGCGCGACTTTGCCAGTTGACGCGCGTCTGTTCGACCATGCGCAAGTAGGCTTCGTGTACCAGCGCCGTCGGTTGCAAGGTGTGATCGGGGCGCTCGCTTTTGAGATAATGGCTGGCCAGCCGCCGCAGTTCATCGTACACGAGCGGCATCAATCGCTCGGCAGCCTGGTGGTCGCCTGCTTCCACCTTGTGTAGCAAATGCGTTACTTCTTCGGATGAGGTCATAGGACATCTATATAAAATCGAACTGCAGACCCGGCGATTATAGCGCAACGGCTGGCCGACTCGTAGAATCGAGGCACGCGGAGAGCGGAAATTTTTTTCCCGGCTGGCTCGCGGATAACGGGCTTGCGAGCTTGCGAATCGGCGCAGCGGGCTTCGTTGACAAACTATCTTGGCAATCGGTAGATTGACCGTTACGCTACCACAGACAGGGAAAACATAGCGTATCGCTTGCATTCACAGCTTCTTTTCGTCAGTCAAAGTAGAGCCGAAATTTGACTCGTTTGCGGGCGACAGATACAGTCTCAAGGGCAGAAATCGGCACGGGTTTAAGCACCGGGCAACGGCTGAAAAAAGAGTCATCTCAGCCGTCTTTGGCCCAATCGGTGAGCGCGAATTGGCGATGTGGCTGATGACTCTGCAGAAAGGGTGAGCGATGGGGATTGAAACGAAACTCGGCGACAGTTTTATCACCACCAAACTGAGCGATGTGGCCAACTGGGCGCGCAAAAATTCGCTCTGGCCGATGCCCTTTGGTACGGCCTGCTGCGCCATCGAGTATATGTCTGTGGTCTCTTCTCACTACGATGTGTCGCGGTTCGGCGCCGAAGTCGTGCGCTTCTCGCCGCGTCAATCCGACCTCTTGATGGTGATGGGCACGATCACCGATAAGATGGGGCCAGTGCTCAAAAGGATTTATGAACAGATGGCCGAGCCGAAGTGGGTGATTTCGATGGGCGCGTGTGCGACCTCCGGCGGCTTCTATCGCGCCTATCACGTCATGCAAGGAATTGATGAACTCATCCCAGTAGATGTCTATATCCCCGGCTGCCCGCCTTCGCCCGAAGCCGTTTTGCAAGCCATCTTGATGATTCAAAAATTGGTCGAGCAAGAGAGAGAGATTGATGCCAACGCCCGCCGTGAACTGCGCGAAAAGTTTTTGCGCGATGTCATGGTCAGTTCGCCCAAGACCTTGTTGATTGCCAACGATCAGGCGCGCGAAGCGCAACGCCTTGTGCGGATCACCCGCGAACCTGCAGCGCCGAAAAATCCGATTGCCGCTCTGCTCAAAGGCCGCTACGCCGATCAGATTCTCGATGAAAACGATTTTCGCGGCGATCTCGCTTTCACCCTGCGCCCGGACAAGGTCACAGAGATTTGCCGCACCTTGAAGGAAGACCCGACGGCGAGATTCGATCTGCTCAGCACCCTGACCGGCGCAGACTATCAAGGTTATCCCGGCGATCAATCCGAGGCGCGCTACAACGTTGTCTATCATCTCTACTCGATTGAGCACGGTCATCGCGTGCGCTTGAAAGTTCCGGTGTCGGACGCTAACCCGGAAGTGGATTCGGTTACTTCGGTATGGCGAACCGCAAATTGGTGGGAGCGGGAAACCTACGATATGTTCGGCATTCGCTTTCGCAATCACCCGGACTTGCGGCGCATCCTGACCCACGAAGAGTTCGAAGGCCACGCGCTGCGCAAGGATTACGAAGCTGGATGGCGTACGCCGCTGTCGCGCGATTACAAACTGCCGTTGGAGTATCAAACCGAATGGGCGGACGACGAAGCCCACGATAGGTTGAGCGGTCAACCGACTATCGTCAACATTGGCCCTTCGCATCCGGCGATGCACGGCACGCTCCGCCTCGTCGCGCGGCTTGATGGCGAAAAGATCATCAATGCTGATGTCGAAATCGGCTACCTGCATCGCTGCTTCGAGAAGATGGCCGAAACTCACCAATGGAATCAGGTCATCCCCTACACGGATCGCTTGAATTACCTGTCATCGTTCCTCAATAACGTCGGCTATGCCTGCGCGGTTGAAAAGCTGCTTGGCATCGAAGTGCCCAAACGCGTGCAGTATATTCGCGTCATTCTCGGCGAACTATCGCGCATCATGGATCACATGGTCTGCATCGGCACGAATCTGCTCGACATCGGCGCGATGACGAATTTTTGGTATAGCTTCGAACCGCGCGAAGAGATCTATGATCTGTTAGAGATGACCGCAGGCGTGCGCATGATGGTCAGCTATGTGCGCGTCGGCGGGCTGGCTGCCGATTTGCCGAAAGACTTCGCTCCGCGCTGCCGCGAAGTTCTCAAACGGCTGCCGAAATACATCAACGATCTACACAAGCTTAACACCTATAGCGCCATCTTTCGGCAACGCGCCATCGGCGTAACCGAACTGAGCGCCACCGAAGCGATTGACTGGGGCATCACCGGGCCGATGCTGCGCGCTTGCGGCGTAGCCTATGACATTCGCCAAAATCACCCGTATTCGAGCTACGACGATTTCGATTTTGAGGTGCCGGTGGGCAATCGCGGCGACTTGTATGATCGCTACTTGGTGCGCATGGAGGAGATGCGGCAGAGTCTGCGCATCGTCGAGCAAGCGTTGGAGAATCTGCCCGAAGGGCCGTATCAAACCGATGATCGCCGCATCACTTTGCCGCCCAAACTCGGCGTCTATACCAACATCGAAGACTTGATGAACCACTTCAAGCTGGTGATGCACGGCATTCAACCGCCGCCCGGCGAAGTCTATGGCTACAGCGAAGGCGCCAATGGCGAGTTGGGCTTCTATGTGATTTCGGATGGTTCGATGCGCCCATGGCGCGTGCATGCGCGCGGGCCGTGCTTCCCGATCTTTTCGGCCTTTCCGAGGATGATCGAAGGCGGCTTGATCGCCGATGCGGTCGCCGCGCTCGGCAGTCTGAACATCATTGCAGGAGAATTGGATAAATGATCGAGTTTAGCGAAGCCGCGAAACAACGATTCGATACCATCCTCAGCCACTACCCGGAGAAACGCGCCGCGCTCATCCCGGTGCTCGATTTGGCGCAACGCGAATTCGGTTGGATATCCGACGAAGTGGCCGAATACGTCGGCAGTCTGATGGGCTATCCCGCATCAGATGTGCTGAGCGTTTCGACCTTCTATACTCTGCTTCGCAATAAACCTGTCGGCAAGTATCACCTCGAAATCTGCCGCAATGTCAGTTGCTGGTTGATGGGCGCTTACCCCTGTCTCGACGAGATCAAGAAGCAATTGGGGACGAAAGCCGACGAAGTGACGACGGATGGCCAGTTCAGTTGGAATGTGACGGAGTGTCTGGCTTCGTGCGGCACCGCGCCCGCTATGCAAGTCGGAGATCGGTACTATGAAAACCTGACGCCGTCGCGGATTGCCGAGATCATCGAAGAGTTGCGGAACCAATAGCGCGAGGGCTGCGCGCTTGAGAGAGAGACGATGGAAAAAGTTTTGCTCGAACATGTGAATAAGCCGGAACAGAGACGCCTGGCGAAATACCGCGAACGTGGCGGCTTCAAAGGATTGGAAAAGGCGTTGGCGATGGAGCCGACGGCGCTCATTGAAGAGGTGAAAGCGAGCGGGTTGCGCGGGCGCGGTGGCGCGGGCTTTCCGACGGGAATGAAGTGGGGATTTGTGCCGCGCAATACCGGCAAGCCGACCTACTTGCTGTGCAACGCTGATGAGAGCGAACCCGGCACCTTCAAAGATCGCTTGCTGTTGGAACGCAACCCCCATCAACTGATCGAAGGCATGGCGATAGCCGCTTATGCGCTCGGTTGCCATCTCTCCTATATCTACATGCGCGGCGAGTTCGGGTTTTTAGTTGAAACGATTGAGACGGCGCTGGCCGAAGCTTACCAAGAGGGCGTACTCGGCGCGTCGGTCATGGGCAAAGATTACGCGCTCGATATTCATTTGCACCTCGGACAAGGCGCCTATATCTGCGGCGAAGAGACTTCGCTGATCGAATCGTTGGAAGGTTATCGCGGCTACCCGCGCATCAAGCCGCCGTTTCCGGCGGTGTCGGGACTGTTCGGCTGTCCGACCGTCGTCAACAATGTTGAGACGTTGGCCGCATTGCCCTGGATACTCGAAAACGGCGCGGCGGAGTATGCCAAGATGGGCACGGAAAAGAGCAAAGGAACCAAGCTCTTTTCGGTTTCCGGTCACGTGGCCAAACCGGGCGTCTACGAAGTCGAACTCGGTTATCCGCTGCTCGATTTCATCTACAACGAAGCGGGTGGCATCCCGAACGGGCGCAAGTTGAAAGCGGTCATTCCCGGTGGTTCCTCCGTGCCGATATTGCGCGCCGAAGAATGCGAAGGCGTGTTGCTCGATTACGAATCGCTGGCCAAAGCCGGTTCGATGCTCGGCTCCGGCGGCATGATCGTCTTCGATGAAACGGTGAAGATGCCCGAAGTGCTGTCGGTGATCTGCGATTTTTACGCCCATGAATCGTGCGGCCAATGCACGCCCTGTCGGGAAGGAACCGGATGGGCTGCAAAGATTTTGAAGAATCTGGTTTCCGGAAAAGGCCGCAAGTCAGACCTCGATTTGATGCTCAAGATTGCCGATCATATGGAGGGCAAAACCATCTGTCCGTTGGCCGATGCCGACGTGATGCCGATTCGCAGCTTCGTGACTAAATACCGCGACGAGTTCGAAGCGATGTGCGCTGAATGAGGTTCGATGATGAAGGAGGAAAGACGATGACGGCCAAAATCGAGCCTTTGGTGACAGTCGCTGATCTGGATTGCATGCCGGACGATGGCTATCGCTATGAGGTAATCGAAGGGGTGCTGATTATGTCACGATCTCCCGGACTTGCTCATCAACGAGTGAGTGGAAATTTGTTTGGCAGTTTATTTGTTTACCTCAGCCATCATCCGATTGGCGAAGTTCTGGCAACGCCCGGCGTGATCTTCAGCGAGTACGATGGCGTGATTCCCGACTTGGTGTATATGAGTTATGAGCGGCGCGACGAAATTGTCACCGACGAACGCATCAGCGCTGCGCCGGAGTTGGTCATCGAAATCATTTCGCCGGGCAGCAATAACGAGCGACGCGACCGGATCATTAAACGGCAACTCTACGGCGCATACGGCGTCAACGAGTATTGGGTCGTTGACCCGCAACGTCATACGATTGAAGTCTATTTGCTCAACGGGCAGACGCTCGCCTTAGCAGCAACTCTGGGCGAAGCGGATGAATTGACTTCTGAATTGTTGCCCCACTATCGCTGTTCAGTGGCACAGATTTTTTCTTTCTGAAGCGCCGAGCAAAACGATTAGGAAAACGGGCTTTGATGAGTACCACCATGAGACAAGTAAAAATCATTGTCGAAAAACATCAGGATGGATATACCGCTTATCCGTTGGGGCTGAAAGGCGTCGTTGTGGGAGAGGGCGATAGTTTGGAAGACGCGCTCGCCGATGTGAAATCGGCTATCCGGTTCCACATGGAAAGTTTCGGCGATGATGCGTTTGAGCCGGATGAGCCGCCCGCATTAGAAGCGTTTATTGTTGAAGTTGGGGTCGCAGCGTAATGCCAAAGTTCCCGATAGACGCGTCTAAGGAGCGCGTTATCAAAACTCTTACTGCGCTCGGCTTTCAGATGGTACGCGAGCGCGAGCATCTTTCGATGGTGCGCGAAAATGCCGGTGGAACGACGACGCCTTTGACGATGCCCAACCACTCGCACATCAAAAGCTTGATGTTACGAACTATCTGCACACAAGCAAGATTTTCACGAGACGAATTTTTACGAGCCTACGAGCAGAGTTAAAACGGAGATCAACCGAACCAGGAATTGCGATGCCGAAATTCATACTCAACGATCAAGAATTGGAAGCCCAACCCGGTCAGACCATCATTCAAGCGGCGATGGATCATGGCATCACCATCCCACACTATTGCTACCATCCCGATCTGGCGATTGACGGCAATTGTCGCATGTGTCTGGTCGAAGTCGAAAAGATGCCCAAACTCACGCCTTCTTGTGCCACCGTCGTCAGCGAAGGCATGGTGGTGCGCTCGAACAACGAGCGCGTCAAAGAAGCGGTGCGCGGCGTGATGGAGTTTTTACTGGTCAATCACCCGGTGGATTGTCCGGTGTGCGACCAAGCGGGCGAGTGTCGCTTGCAGGATTACTATATGGTCTACGGACTGCACACCAGTTCCATGCCCCTCGACCTGAAGGTGCGCAAGCGCAAAGTTGTTGATCTCGGCGCGATGGTCGTACTCGATCAAGAGCGTTGTGTGCTCTGTTCGCGGTGCATACGCTTCTGTGATGACGTGGCCGGAACCGGCGAGATGCAATTTTTCGGGCGCGGCGATCACGTCGCCATCGGCACGTTCGAAGATCGCCCGCTTGCAACTCCTTACTCCGGCAACGTCGTGGACATCTGCCCGGTCGGGGCGCTCACCTCGCGCGATTTTCGCTTCAAAGCGCGCGTCTGGTTTCTCAATAACACGGATTCGATCTGCACAGGTTGTTCAACCGGCTGTAATGTCCGCGTCGATCACCGCGATGGCAACCTCTACCGCGTCATCCCGCGTCGCAATGTGGAAGTGAATAAGAGTTGGCTATGCGATGAAGGGCGGCTGAGTTTTCACCAGCTTGCGCAGGGTGAGCGCATCGCGCGGCCTTTGCTCAAAGGGCGTGATGGGATGCAAGCCCCCGTGAAGTGGGAGGATGCGACGCGCGCCATTAACGCTTCGTTGAAAGAGATCGCAGCGCGTGATGGAGCCAATTCGGTGTTGGGCTTTGCCTCTTCTTCGGCCACCAACGAAGCCTTGTATCTGTTCAAACGTTACCTTGCCGAACAGATCGGCACTACGCAATTCGAATTTCGACTGGCTGCCGAAGATCAAACCGTCAGCCAGCAAGAAGACCATCTGCTGCGCCGCTTGGATAAGACGCCGAATACGATGGGCGCAATCAAGTTTGGATTGCAAAGCGAGAGTTTGCAGGGCGTCAAGGGAGCCATCGAATCGGCGCGCGCGGGCAGACTGAAAGCGGGCGTGATTTTGTACCTCAAGCCGTTGGTTGCCCGCCCGGATGATGAAGAGAGAGAAGCGCGCATCGCCGAACTGGTCGGCGCACTCGAATACTCGGTTGTGCTGACTGCCTGTAAAGCCGAATGGCAAAATCAAGCGAGCGCGGTTTTGCCCATCACGCAATGGACGGAAGAGGCCGGAACCTATACCAATTATCAAGGCCGCGTGCAGTATGCCGGTCGCGCCGTTTTGGCTGAAGGCGATGGGTTACCGGCGTGGGAAATCTTCGCGTCATTGCTGTATGCGAGCGGCGATAGTCGCCTGTTTTTATCGCTCGACGACGTGTTTGCCAGTATGACGGAACAGGTCGCAGCCTTTCAGGGCATCACGCCGCAGCAGACTTTGCTGCCCGGCGTGCTTGCGGCTTCGTAAAATCTGTCCGTCGCCCGCAGGGCGTTGCCAAGCAGTGGCGACGACAAACGACGGACAACGGACAACGGACAGCTATGAAGAAACCAGCAAAGACCATCAATGTAGCCGACATCGCCGCCAAGGAGACCTCTTTGGCGAAAGAGATTCTCAGCCCATTGCGCGGATTGGGCGTGACCTTTGGCCGCATGGTGGAAAACGTGACCGGCAAAGTCGAAGCGACGATTAACTATCCGGAAGAGCGCCGCGCCTATTCGGAACGCTATCGCGGCGCTCACATCTTGACGGCGCGCGAAGATGGCAGTCCGCGTTGCGTCGCTTGTTATATGTGCGCGACGGCCTGCCCCGCCGATTGCATTTACATCGAGCCGGGCGAACATCCTGACCCGTTGATTGAAAAGTATCCCAAGCGTTTTGAGATTGACATGTTGCGCTGCGTCTTTTGCGGCTTCTGCGTGGATGCGTGCCCGGAAGAGGCGATCATCATGAGCCGCGAAACGGAGATTTGCGCCTACTCGCGCGACGAAACGATGTGGGGCATTGAGCGGCTGATGCGCCGACCGGAGTTGGCCGAGTTCGGTTTGGGCTATCGCCCGAATGCCAAACTCGTAGACAGCACCCTCGCCTTCGTGCCCAAAGAGCGGTTGGTGAAGAAAATGGCGGGACGAGTCACCTTGAAAGAAGAGACCGAAATGATCCCGCATATCACCTTCGACCCGAACGAAAAATGAGGGCTTTTGGCCTTGTTTTGGCTATTGACTCTTGAGATTAAATCGGCGAAATTAGAGGCGCACTTAGCAGTAATCATCCTTAGTTGTAACCAATCTGAAAGGAGGCACAGGTTTTCGATGACATACGTGATTGCTGAACCCTGCATTGGGACTAAAGACACGGCTTGCGTTGACGTTTGCCCGGTTGATTGCATCCACCCACGCAAAGACGAAGAGGCGTTCGAGGCGGCAGAGATGCTCTATATTCACCCGGATGAATGCATTGATTGCGGCGCGTGCGAACCGGCTTGCCCGGTGCAGGCGATCTTCACTGAAGACGATCTGCCGGAGCAATGGCGGCATTTCACGCAGATGAATGCTGACTACTACAAATAACGGTTGCAAAGGGGGAACAGCTTGGCATTTGTGATCTGCGAACCCTGTATCGGGACGAAAGAATTGGCGTGCGTGGATGTCTGCCCGGTTGATTGCATACAGGGCGGGCCAAGCGAGGAGCAGATGTATATTGATCCTTCCACCTGCACGGATTGCGCCGCCTGCGAACCGGTTTGTCCCGTGTCCGCCATCTTTTTCGAAGCCGACGTTCCGCCCAAATGGCAGGGCTTTATTGCGAAGAACGCGGACTTCTTTAGACGCTAACCAAAGCGGACAGTTCGGAATTTAAGCCGTCTCTGCTGGAGCAGGGGCGGCTTTTTGATTTTGCCATTCGGCTTTGCAACGCAGAGCTTTGATGAACCGTTGCGCCGCCGTCACGATGGTGGGCGGCGGTTTGACCGGGAAGAGTCGCGCCACCAACCGCACCTTCTTGTTTTGCAGATGAGCGGCGGCTTGCAACATCTGCGCAGTCTCCGCCAGATGCGCTTTGACGAAATCGTGATGGATGGCAAGGGCGATGATCTCTTCTTCAATAGACTCCAAGTCGTGCCAATCGCCGATGCGGTCTTGTAACGAGCGCAGCCAACTGAGAGCGCCTTTGGCCGGACCAAACCCCATCTCCGCGACAATCTCAAACAGATACCGCAGCCGTTTGGCAGCAATGCGAAGCTGATGCAACTCCGTAGGGTTGGTCGTCGGCTGTGATTGGGCGGCCAGTTCAAGAAATTCTGCCAGCCGTTGTTCGATACGCTCGGCAGCGCGCGCGGCAATGAGCGGTTCGGCAAACAGCCGGTCAGCAACGCTCTCGTCGCCACTCGTTGGCGCGCTTTCACCCGCCCCCGCTTGTCCCGCGTCGGCTGGCAACCCAAGTCGGTTGGCAATGACGCGAACCTTGAGCGTTTCCAGATAGACGGTGACCTCAGTGGCAATGGCTGCGCGACGCTCACGAAGCACGCCGCGCAATAATTCGAACCGCTCTTTTTGCAGAGGGCGCAAATGGGCTGCCTCTTTTTCGATCAACTCCAGAAAGACATCATAGTTGCGTACCTGCGAAAGTTTGCGACGCCATTTTCGCAGTCGGCGTTTCAATTTGCGGATGGCCTTGACCGAGTCGCCGCTTTGTAGCAAGTCGAGAGAGGCTTGCAGTCGGCGGGTCGTTACGCGCATCTTGTGAATGCCTTCCGGGGCGTCGCTTTCGCATGTCGTTTGATGGTAGGCACAAAGCGCGGCGACCTGATCGGTAACGATGTCTCGTAAGGCGCGCGGTTGCGGGGCGGATGGGGCGCTGCGCTGCCGGGCTGGTGGTCGAGACCGTTTCGCCGTTTTGACAGGTTGCGCCGTTCCTTCGGCACTCATTAATGATCCTTTACCCATAAAATTTCATCTGTTGATGATGGCTCGCTCGCTGAGCTTCTGCGAGGGAATCAGCCAGCGGAGTCTTGCTCCGCATCCCCTCTGATAGGGGAAGGTCAAAGATTACCGAGTTGATTTTGAATGGGCAAATGGCATGTCTGACAGCTAATCGTAGGCGGAAGAATTTTCGATTTTGTAACACGGATGAAACGGTTTAGTAACACGACGCGGCGCAGGCTGCCGCAACCATGCAAGGCGTTAGAGCCATTCAAGTTGATCGTTCTTTTTCATTCGCCGTTTCGCCAAACGATTCAAGGTCAGTCGCGCCTGTGGAGCCTGTTGGCGCAATTCTTGAAGCAACTCCCGAAAGGGGTCTGTTTGCGCAAGCGAGGCATGCATCTGCCGCAAACTCATCTGCGGCGTGACCACCAGATCAACATTCGAAAAGGCGATCTCGGAAAAGTTGCTCCGTACCCGCAGGCTCGACCCGGCAGGCAGCGCCGCCGCCAATTCGATCTCCGTCACCCCTTCCCAAGGGATGAAGGAGCGCTCGCGTCCCTCGCTCATTTCGCGCATGCCTTCCGTGCTGATGATGACCGATTGTTGCGCTTCGCGTTTGAACGTCCAGAGCGCAGATTGGTAGGCGACCCATACGGCTATAAGGACGGCCAGTGCGATCAAGACAATGATCGCGGCAATGATCGGATGATGGAAAAACCGCACAACCACGAAGGCCACCCCTCCGCCGATTATCATCCATAACAGCGATAGAGCAAGAATGATCTTCTGCCACGCTTGCGCGTAGAGGTAGGTGCCGTGACGCTGAATAGCGAACCTTTCCATGTCGGTGAAGCTCCTTCATCGCGCGCGTCGTTCTTTGACTGCCTGACACACGCGCAAAGGCTTTGCTATATTGTCAGTTTACTGTATCGGCTTTTGGGAGGACATGTGAAGACCAGAGAAGACATTCGCAACATCGCCATCATCGCGCACGTGGATCACGGCAAGACGACGCTCGTTGACGGCATGCTCAAACAGTCCGGCCTCTTTCGCGCCAACGAAGCGACGCTTGACCGCATGATGGACTCGCTCGACTTGGAACGCGAGCGCGGCATCACCATCATGGCAAAAAACGCTTCCGTGCATTATGGCAATGTGAAGATCAACATCGTTGATACGCCGGGGCACGCCGATTTCGGCGGCGAAGTCGAGCGCGTCTTGAAGATGGTAGACGGCGTCATGCTGCTGGTAGATGCCAGCGAAGGCCCGCTACCACAGACCCGCTATGTGCTTTCGAAAGCGTTGGCGCAAAAGCTGCCCTCTATCGTCGTCATCAATAAGATTGACCGGCAAGACGCGCGCGCCGAAGAGGTGGTCAGCGAAGTCTTTGACCTCTACATTGATCTCGATGCCACTGAAGAGCAAGTAGATTTCCCGGTCATCTACACCATCGCGCGCGACGGCATCGCCAAGCAGGCGTTGACCGATGAAACACAGGATTTGCGCCCGCTGTTTGATGAAATCGTGCGCACCATTCCGCCGCCTCCCGCGCCGGTCGAAAGCGTGTTGCAGATTTTAGTGGCCAATCTCGATTACAACGAATATGTCGGGCGGCTGGCCATTGGCCGCATCTTTTCGGGCGCAGTTGCGGTGGGCGATCAAGTGGCCATCTGCAAACTCGATGGCCGCATCGAAAAGACCCGCGTCACCAAACTCTATGCCTTCGAAGGCTTAAAGCAGACGCCCGTCGAACGCGCCGAAGCGGGTGAAATTGTCGCTCTGGCGGGCATCGAAGATATCTTCATTGGTGAAACCGTCTCGGCTGCCGATAACCCGCAGCCGCTGCCACGCATCACGGTGGACGAACCGACGATCTCGATGATCTTCGGCGTCAACGTCTCGCCCTTTGCCGGTCGGGAAGGCAAATTCGTCACCTCGCGCAAGATTCGTGAGCGCCTTGATAAAGAGACGCTCGGCAACGTGGCGATTCGCGTCGAAGATACCGATGCAATGGACAGTTTCAAAGTCTCCGGGCGCGGCGAATTGCAGCTTGCCATCCTCATCGAGATGATGCGCCGCGAGGGGTACGAGCTACAGGTTTCAAAGCCCGAAGTCATTACCCGCGTCCTCGAGGGGCGCAAATTGGAGCCGATTGAGCTGGCGGTGATTGATTGCCCCGAAACCTTCATCGGCGTCGTCACGGAAGCGCTCGGACGGCGCAAAGGGCGGATGACGAAGATGGTCAATCATGGAACCGGGCGTGTGCGCATGGAGTTCGAAATTCCGTCACGCGGGTTGATTGGCTTTCGCAGCGAGTTTCTGACCGACACCAAAGGCACAGGCTTGCTCAATACCATCTTTTTGCGATGGGATGAATGGCAGGGAACGATTTCGCAACGCATCACCGGCGCTCTGGTTGCAGATCGTCCGGGCAGCGCAACGACCTACGCGCTCTACAATCTGCAAGAGCGCGGCGAACTCTTCCTCCGCCCAGGCACGCAGGTCTACGAAGGCATGTTGATCGGCGAAAACGCCCGCGATGTGGATTTGGATGTCAACGTTGTGAAGGAGAAGAAATTGACCAACATGCGCGCTTCGACTGCTGACGAAGCCATGCGGTTAGTGCCGTTTCGAGAGCTGTCGCTTGAACAAGCCTTAGAGTTTATCCGCGAAGATGAGCTTGTCGAAGTCACCCCGGCGGCGATTCGCATGCGCAAGAAGGTGCTGGCCGCCAATCAACGCCCCAAAGGGCGCGCAACAGAGTAATTTGGCAAGGGGCGCGACGTTGGCAAATCGCTGACCTTGAGTTTGCCGCACTTGAGGGAGAAGAGGATAGAGGCAGGAGGGATAGATGCGGTTAAACCGATTGGAAAAAGCTCTGATGAACAACCCCATCCGAGCCGCTGTGCAACGCTACTTCGAAACTCGAAGATTGCTGGCGATGGGGGGACAAATGGTCGGCGGGATGGCGTTAGAAATCGGCTGCGGGCGCGGAGTCGGAACCCAACTTGTTTTGGACAGCTTTAGGGCTGAGCAAGTTCACTCCTTTGATTTGGATCCGCGCATGGTCGAGTTAGCGCGTCACCGGCTGTCGGAACAGGCAGAGCGGGTACACTTGTGGGTAGGCGATGTGACGACGATGGCTGTGCGCGATGCGGGCTATGACGCAGTTTTCGATTTTGGTATCTTACATCACGTTCCCAACTGGCGGGACGGACTTCGAGAGGTGTTTCGCGTCCTCAAGCCCGGAGGCCGATTCTATGCTGAAGAAGCACTACGCAAGCTGCTCTTCCATCCGCTTCTCAAAAGATTGTTTGAACATCCGCTCGAAGATCGGTTCGACCATCAACAGTTTATCACCGCGCTTGGCGATTGCGGATTTCAAATGGTGGCCGCGAGCCACCTCAGACAACGCTTCGGGTGGTACGTTGCTCGTAAGCCGCACGACCGGTAATGATGCACTCAACGAAGCTGGATGGAGCCAGTCTCACAGACTTGAGGGAAGGTAGCCCTAACCGTTCGTCCTTGAAGGTGAGCGCCACCTTCTTTGCCGCCGAGGACGCAGAGAGAGCGCCGAGAGCTTCCTTCCGCAGGGCAGGCAACGGCGAACCGTTATCGTGATTCATTTTTGAGGAGATAAAGATGCAAAAGAATGAAGCTACCTTTTACCGTTGGGATGAGCTGCCCAAAGAGCGCCTCTCGGATGTCTTGGAGCGGCGCTTGATTACCGGCGACCGTGTGATGCTTGCCCATGTCTATCTGCGAAAAGGCTGCATCGTGCCGAAGCACGCGCACGAAAACGAACAGGTCACCTATATCCTCGAGGGCGCACTGCGTTTCTGGATTGGCGCAGATGAGGCTGAAGAGATCATCGTGCGCGCCGGAGAAGTCTTGCACATTCCCTCCAATGTGCCGCACAAGGCCGAAGCCCTTGAAGACACGCTCGATGTTGATATTTTCAGCCCGCCCAGACAAGACTGGTTGGACAAGACCGATGATTATTTGCGGCAGAAATAGGTATGGATTTGGGATTAAAAGATCGCGTTGCGTTGGTTGCAGCAGCTAGTCGAGGACTCGGACGCGCGGTCGCCGAAGAGTTGGCTGCCGAAGGTGCCTCCCTCATCTTATGCGCACGTGGCGAAGCCTCGCTTCAGCAGGCCTGCGAAGCGATTCGACAACAGAGCGGAGTTGCGCTCCTTCCCGTCGTCGCCGACCTCTCCGTTCCGGCAGATGTCGAGCGCGTCGTGGCCGCCGGACGCGAACGCTTCGGGCATATCGAAATTGTCGTTACCAACGTCGGCGGCCCGCCTGCCGGAACCTTCGACACCCTCAGCCGCGAAGACTGGGAAGCAGCCACGCGCCTGTTGCTGACCAGCGTGCTGGAAGTGACTCGATTGGTGCTGCCCGATATGAAGGCGCGCGGCTGGGGGCGACTCCTCAATATCACTTCGATTGCCGCCAAACAACCGGTTGCGAATCTGATGTTGTCCAACAGCTTGCGCGCGGCAGTGACAGGCTTTGCGCGCACGCTGGCCGATGAAGTTGCCGCCTTTGGCATCACCGTCAACAATATCCTTCCGGGCTATACGCGTACCGAGCGCGTTGAGCAATTGGCAGAGACCATCGCTGCGCGAGAAGCAATCCCCGTCGCCGAAGTGCGAACCCGATGGGAAGCGGAAATCCCCATGCGACGACTTGGCGAGCCGCGCGAGTTTGCGGCGCTGGCCGCTTTTTTGGTGTCGGAACGCGCCAGCTACATCACCGGCAGCTCTATCGCCGTAGATGGTGGCTGGATTCGCTCGCTGCTTTGAGGCGCTCTGCGGGCGGCGCAGGGAGATGATACTTTTGCCGCCCGAGTAAAAAAGCGGACGAGAAATTCTCAACCTTCGCCCCCTTCTTGCACTGGCCACATCGTCGTAACCGCTTCGCCTCGCGCGCGCTTCGTGGCATACTGACTCTCCACGCAAATCCAATCCGCACTGAGGAACTACGAAACGATGGCGCACGACTCTTCTGTAAATACCCAAACTGAGGCAGACCAGGCTGCGAACCGACTGCCTGCCGATTACAAAATCAATCAAGTAATCGGCGCATCAGCGGTTGGCACGATGATCGAATGGTATGACTTCTACATCTTCGGCAGTCTGGCAACGGTGATTTCGCCGCTCTTTTATCCGCGCGGCAACGAGACGCTCGCCTTGATCGCCTACCTGTCAACCTTCGCCGTCGGCTTCGTGGTACGCCCGTTCGGCGCACTCTTTTTCGGGCGCATCGGTGATTTGGTTGGGCGCAAATATGCCTTTCTCGTCACACTGCTGATTATGGGCGGCGCGACCGCGCTCATCGGATTGTTGCCAACCTATGAGACGATTGGACTGGCCGCGCCGATTGCGTTGCTCGTCATTCGCGTGCTGCAAGGGTTGGCGTTGGGCGGTGAGTATGGCGGCGCAGCGGTGTATGTGGCCGAGCATGTGCCGGATGGCAAGCGCGGATTTTATACGAGTTTCATTCAGATCACGGCAACGCTTGGATTGTTCATCTCATTGGCGGTTATTCTCATCGTTCAAAATTTGATGAGCAAAGCGGCGTTCGACGGGTGGGGGTGGCGATTGCCGTTTTTGATCTCGATCTTTTTGGTCGGCATCTCGCTCTACATTCGCTTACGCATGAAAGAGTCGCCCATCTTTCAACATATCAAAGGGGCGGGGATGATTTCGGCCAAACCGCTCAAAGAGGCGTTCACTCAGTGGCCGAATTTGAAGCGGGTGCTAATTTCCCTGTTCGGCGCGACGGCAGGGCAGGGCGTGGTGTGGTACACCGGGCAGTTTTACGCGCTCTTTTATTTGAAGACAATTCTCGCGGTCAATGAGACTTCAGCCAATTACATCATTGCCATCGCCTTGTTATTGGGGATGCCGTTCTTCGTTCTCTTCGGGGCGCTCTCTGACCGCTTCGGTCGCAAGCGCATTATGATGCTCGGCTGTCTGCTGGCCGCCGTTTCCTATCTGCCCATCTATCAAGCGATGCAATCCGCCGCCGGTTCAAACGTGGTGACTGCGACTTCGCAGACCAATCCAGTGACGGGCGCTATCACCCTCACGCCGCAGACGCAGGTTGACGGCGCACTGCGACCCGCAAGCGAAGCAGTACCCTACGCCGATTTTGCCGACTTCATTAGCAATCCAATCACCTGGAAGTTGACGGCGCTCGTTTTTCTTCAAGTCCTCTTTGTGACTATGGTCTACGGGCCGATTGCGGCCTACTTGGTCGAAGCCTTTCCCGCCAAGATTCGCTACACCGCTTTGTCATTGCCTTATCATATCGGCAATGGTGTATTCGGCGGGCTCTTACCACTGGTCGGGCTTTCCATTGTTGCGCAGACCGGCAACATTTACGCAGGGCTGTATTATCCCATCGCGGTTGCGGCGGCAACCTTCGTCATCGGTTCGCTGTTGTTGAAAGAGACGAAGAGCGTACTGATCTGGCAAGAGTTGGAGACCGACCAACCCGATCACGTCACCAGTGATATGGAAGGCCCGGCCTAGTGCCGCTCGCCGGTGTCTGAGTGGGGAATCTTTGCCGTAAACTGCCCGAATCTTTTCGAATACATCTGAACGATGCTGATGGATTCGTGTTGATGTGTGCGGATCGCCAACTGTCCGTCACCTTTTCGCGTCAAGGTTGCCTTGCGCGTCCAAAGGGTGTGCTATTCCGGTTTGTAGAACGGCGATTGCGCGGTAGCCGGTTTGCCCTGCAAGTCAGCGGCGCGCATGCCGAAGGGGTCAACGTAAAACGACAGACGCCCGCTTTTGCCGTAGCTCAAAGGCACGGCTTGCGCGAAATAGCTCTTCTTGTCGGCGCTCAGAGTGAAAGCTAGGCGATAGCCGTTGAACTCTTTGTCGGCTACCTCTTTGGGCAAGCCGTCGAGCCGCACCAAGTCTTCATACGTTGCGTACTCGTTTTTGCTTTGTGCGTAGAGCATCTGCGCCGAATGCAGGCGGGTCATCATCTGATAGACCTCCGATTCATTGACGATCATCCGGGTGTTGAAGAAGAAAGCGCGCCCTTGTTGTTGCACGAGGGCGAGCGATTCCTGATCGCCGACCAGCCATTGCCCGCCGACCCGCAGCATATCTACAGGCTGCGGTTGCTGCTTGCCTTCAAAGAGAAGAAAGACGGTCGCTTTGTCGCCGGTGATCTGTTCGCCTTTGACTTCGATCTTATCTGGGATGCTGGCAAAGGTGGCGGCAAAATCGGGTTCGAGGTCTTGAATCTCCGCTGCGCTCAATCCGCTGATCGCCCCGCGATAGACAGAGAGTTGAAAGCCTTCGACATATTTTCGATTTTTCAGAGCTTGATAAAATTTGATGACCGTGTCACTCGGTGACAGGGACGGGTGTTGTCCGATTGCGAAACCAGCGAAGCTCAGGGTAGCAAAGAACCCGATCACGATTCGTTTCATAATGACCTCAGCGCATTGACTCATTCATCTGATTCGCGGGGGTAGGGTGCGTCGAGAGGGGATTGTAGGAGCAGCCTGTCGCACCGCAACAATAGCAAATTTTGTGCGCCGCTCCAACTGTTTCATTGCCATCTTCGCAGGCTTCTTGACAAGCGGACGCGCGGGTAGCAAGCTGTGAGGCGTTCGAATTCATTCGCCGGATGATGAGATGCAATTGGCTCGCGTGATTGGCAACGTCGTTGCCACCATCAAAAACGATACGCTGCTCGGACGCAAGCTGATGGTCATTCAACCGCTCAACGCTAGCTTGCAAGATGCGGGCAAGCCGATGGTCGCCATAGATTCGGTTGGCGCGGGCGCGGGCGAAATCGTCTTTTGGTGTCGAGGCCGCGAAGCCTCTTTCCCCTTCACGCCGAGCGAAGTGCCGACCGATTGCACGATTGTCGGCATCGTGGACTCGGTCAATAAAGAGTCTTGAGAGGCTTATGCTGCTGGCAAAAGTCGTCGGCAACCTCGTTGCCACGCAAAAAGATATGAAGTACGAAGGCGGACGCATCATGATTGTGCAGCCGATCAACCCCGATGGCTCGCCTGCGGGAATCGAAATGCTGGCGCTCGATTCGGTTGATGCGGGCGTCGGCGATACGGTTGTCGTCGTGCGCGAAGGATGGTCGGCTTCGACGGCAGCGACCGGAATTCCGGGCGCGGCGATTGATTCCGCCATCGTCGGCGTCGTGGATACGATAGAGACTGAATAATTATGTCTTCATCCGAACAAGACCTCGCACGCAGAATTCTGACTGCCGTCCTCGAACGCTTAGAGGGCAGCAAGCAACCGCTAGCTGCATTGCCAACCGGCAATCCGGCAACTACGCAATCGCCTGCCGTAACGGTCGTCGTACTTGGCGACGTAAATCTCTCGTCCGATGTGAAGTCTGCGACCGGCTCTTCGCCAACGGTTCATCCGGCGATGATCGCGGCGCTCCATCCCAGCCAGCACCGCTTCGTCATTCCTGAAACCGACCCGCCGAAATCCGAACCGAAGATGTGCGTTCTTGAGCCGCAGCAAGTCTGCATCGGCTGCGGCGCGTGCCAGATGTTGGGACACTAGCAGGAGAGGCACGTGATCGCAGGCAAGAAAAGCTTTGCTACGAATTAGATGAATGTTCACGAAAGATGTCTGTTGATTCGCTCGAATTCGTGTACTGTGCGGATAGCCTCTCTCTTATACCGAATTGCTCAATAAAATGAGAAAGCGCCGTTGAGAGGCGGTCTTTGACCGCTGTCACCGAGCGCAAGGGAGGCGGTCAGAGATTGCCTCTCAACCTTCTCAGATTGATTCGCAACTTGGTATTAAATACAGAACGAGATTCAAAACGGCCTGACGAATTGGGGCTAAGCCTCTTTGCGTTCAATCAGCAACGAGATGCAGCGGGCGGCGGTTTCGACGAGGGAGGGCGCGGCGCGGTCTTCGCGGTGAAAGACGGCGCTGCGGATTTCGTCCGCGACACGGTAACGGATGGTTAAAAAGTAATCGGTTCGGTTAGTGACCCGCACCGGATGGTGCCGGAGGGCAGACAGCGGCGTGGTAATGATTTGCCACCATGAGCGGTTGACGATTTCATTCTCGGTTGTGCTGGCATCAACGGCTTGCGCTTCGATGAGGGAGTTGGCGGCGATCTTTGCCGTGCGTGTGCCGGGCATGAGTTCGCGGACTTCGACGCCCTCATTGGTGACGATCAGGCGCACAGGCATGGGGTCTTCCAGGCGTTCGATGCCGCTCAGGTATTCGAGTTCGAGGCTGATGGCTTCAAACAGCCGGGGCGAGCCTTCGCCGCTAATCGGCACCGCGCAGTAGATACAACGTAGCGCCGATGCACTGTTGGGACGCCCGCATTCGTTACAGTAAATCGGAACCACCATGATTGGCTGAATGCCCTAGTTCACTCTTACTTGGCTGCCAACGCTCTCTGATACCAGGCAGAGAGGCAAAGGGCGCAAAGAAGAATTGCTGCGCCGCCGCGCACAATCTTGCCGTCGCTCTGCCCGCAAAGCGGAGGGATGCTGACCTCAACTCAATTTGCGACCGCGCCAATCCGCCAGCACTTCGCGCGCGGCATTATACCCGGGCGCTCCCATCACGCCGCCGCCGGGATGTGTGCCCGACCCGCACAAGTATAAGCCGTCAATCGGCGTGCGATACTGCGCCCAACCGGCCACCGGACGCAGGAAGAAAAGTTGATCGAGCGTCAAATCGCCGTGAAAGATGTTGCCGCCGGTGAGCGAGTATTCACGCTCCAAATCAAGCGGCGTTACCACCTGCCGATGCAAGATGATATTGCGAATGTTGGGCGCGTATTCGGCCAGCAAATCAATGCAACGATCCGCAAACGGCTCTTTCAGATCGTCCCAATTCCCATCGCGCAATTTGTAGGGCGCATACTGTACGAACATGCACATGATGTGTTTTCCCGGCGGCGCAATCGTATCGTCGTATGCCGTTGGAATGGTGATTTCGAGCAGCGGATGATCCGAAGGCCGACCGGCGGCTGCGTCTTCCCACGCGCGATCTACATAATCCATCGACGGGCAGATGTGAATCGTCGTCTTATGTTGCGGGGCCAGCGCCGTGCCGGGCAGAGCCGTGAAGTCGGGCAGCCCGTCGAGCGCCAGATTGATTTTGAGCGATGCGCCTTCGATGCGAATCTTCTCCACCTCTTTACGAAAGTCCGCATCGAGTTCGCGCTCTTCGATCAATTTTAAGAAGGTGATTTTCGGGTCGGCGTTCGAGATGATGAGGCGCGCCTGCAACTCTTCGCCGCTCGTCAGCGCCACGCCGTACGCTCGCCCGTTGCGTGTCAGGATGCGCTCAACGGCGGCATCGGTTCTGATGGTTGCGCCGCGCGACTGGGCAGACTGCGCGATGGCGGAACTAATTGCCCCCATACCGCCGCGCGCAAATCCCCACAACCCGCGCACGCCGGTCGCGCCGCCCATGACGTGATGCAGCATGATATAGGCAGTGCCGGGAGTTGACGGGCCGCCGTTGGTTCCGATCACGCCATCGGTCGCCAACGTCGCTTTGATCGCTTCGGATTCGAAGCGGTCGTCCAGATAAGTACGCACGCTCTGCGTCATGATTTTAACGAGGTGAACGAGTTCGGGGTCGCGGAAGCGAATCGCTTCCAAGCCGAAGCGGCCAAGCTCGAATAAATCCTTCAGGCGTCGCCGCGCGATATTGGGCGGCGTTCGCATCAATAATCCTTCGACCCATTCGGCGAGGCGTGCCAACTGGTGTTCAAAGTCGGGATAGGCCTCGGCATCGCGTCGGGAAAACTTCGCCAATTCGCGCTGCGTTTCGGCCATCTCTTGATGAAAGAAGAGGTAGCGTCCGTCAGGGAAGGCGGAGAAGAAGGACGGATTTTTCGGATAGAGGTGAAAGCCGAATTTTTCCAACTCCAGGTCGCGAATGATCTGCGGTTGCAGGAGGCTACACAGATAGGAAAGGGTGGAGACTTTATAGCCCGGCCACACCTCTTCGGTGACACTCGCGCCGCCCAAAACCGAGCGACGTTCCAGTACGGTGACTTGCAAACCGGCGCGCGCCAGATAGGCTGCCGTTACCAGTCCATTGTGCCCGCCGCCAATGAGGATTGCATCTGTTGTATTTGCCATAAGGATGATCGTAAAGGGTAAGGTGAAAACGTGGCGTTGCTATTTTGCTGCTTTGTGGGCGCGAATCCACAACTCGTCAATCGCGCCTTCCTGTAGCATCTTGGTGATATAGACGATCTGCCCGGTGTGCGTGGCAATGTGCAGCGCGACATTCGAGAGCAGGCTATAGACCGTCGGGTTGTAGGCGCTTTCGCTGGTCGGCTCTACAAATCGCGCCGTATCGAATGCGGCGAACAGATCGCTGGCCTGTTGAATGGTTTCGTCGAAAGTGGCCAGCAGATCCGCCTTCGTCAGCGGAGTGCGTTCGGAAAATTCCGCCGGGCGATTGCGTTCGTATTCGATGCCGCCGAGCGTGTGCGAAAGGTAATGGCGCAGCGAGCCGGAGAGGTGCAGAACCAGATTACCGATTGAGTTGCTGGCTTCGTTCGGTCGCCACCAGATTTGCTCTTCGCTCAACGCTTCGAGACAATCGCGGATCTGCGTCGGAAAGATTTGCGTGATGCGGCTGCGAAATGTATGGAGAGCGATTTGATCGAGAGATTGTGACATAGTTCTCCTGATAGCTTGTCATTTTGAAACTGAGAGCGAGGATTCTAGTGTTTGCCCAACAGGTTTGCAACGCAGGCAACCAACCAATCGTCCGGCGGTTTTGTTGGCATGGGCAGCCATTGGGTTATAATCAACGGCAAGGCAACCCATAAGCGAATCTCACGGATAACTTGAAGGAAGAGGAGAAGAGTATGTGCGGAAGATTTACGCGCGGCGCGAGTGTAAAGACGATTGCCGATGCATTCGAAGCCGAAATTATCAAAGCTGAACTGTCGCCGAGTTATAACATTGCGCCGACGCAACCCATTGCCATGATCGTCAATGACGGCGTGCAGACTTTGACGACGGCCAAGTGGGGACTGATTCCTGCGTGGGCGAGCGATGCGAAACTCGCCAGCAAGCTGATCAACGCGCGCGCCGAGACCCTGATGGAAAAGGCGAGCTTCAAACAGGCGTTTCGCAAACGCCGTTGCCTCATCGTCGCCGATGGGTTTTACGAATGGAAACCGGAGGGGAAGACCAAAACGCCCGTCTACATTCATCTGAAGTCGGGCGAACTGTTTGGCTTCGCAGGATTGTACGAGGTATGGAACTCGCCGGAAGGGGAAGCCATTACCACCAGCACGATCATTACGACAGAGGCGAATGATCTGATCGCGCCGATTCACTCGCGTATGCCGGTGATCTTGCCAAGGGCTGCGCAGCGCGTGTGGCTTGATGGAGAGAACGAAGACCCGTTTGCGCTATCGGATTTGCTCGCGCCTTATGACGCGGCGGAGATGGAATGGTACGAAGTCTCCCGGTTGGTCAATTCCCCGGCTAACAACTCGCCCGAATGCCGACAGCCGGTTTGACGCGGCGAAGGCCGGACTATCCGCGAAGCGGGTGATGCTTGGCGTACTGGTAGGCCGTATAGGCGGCGATGATATGGCAAACCCAACCGAGCAACCCGCCCGTGCCGATCCAGAATCCCGGCGTGATGATAAGCCAGAATAGACCGCGCAAGATCGTGCCGTTGTAAAGTTGCCCGACGCCGGGAATAAAGAAACTGAGGATTGCTGCAATGCCTGGGTCTCTCATATCAACTCCGCGATGATATACGACCTGATGGCGGTAAAAAGTTCAGCAGGGGAGAGCGCGACAAGGGCGAACCCAAAATTGATAGACGAAGACAGGGCAGATACAAGGGAGGTGAGCATTCGAGCCGGAGCGGAAGAGTCCCGGACGGTCTGCCGATTACTTTGAGTCCTCTGCGACCGATTGTGCGGAACGCCAATTCTCAATCTCACTCTCGAAGCGGTTGAGCGCGGTGCGAAACGCTTCTCGCATCCGGTCGGCGTAGGGGTTTTGAGTTTGCAGATTGTAAAAGAGCGCAAGCGTGTCGTGAACCGCGAGATCGCGAATCTCCAAAAGATGTTGAAAGGCTTGCGTATCGCTCGGTGACGGGCTGAGTTCAAGCTCTCCGAGAATTCTGCCAATGAGTTGGGACAGACATAGAGAATACGCCGTAATGCGGTCGTGTTCCTCAGCCGTCATTTGCAGCACGCGAAACCCGCGCCCTGCCAGATACGCACTCAGAAACGTCAGCGTCTCGGTCGTCGTTCTGGTGGTCGGGCACAAGATGAAAGGCAGATTCCGAATTCCGTTGGCAGCCGAATCGGGACCAAACATCGGATGCGTGGGGAGAATCTCGACGCCCCTTGGTAATAGCGTCTCTAGTAACCGGGTCGGTTCCAGTTTAACCGAACAGACATCAATGACCGTTGCCTCTTCTGCCAAATGACCCCTGATTTCTAACAGGCTGGTCTCTAACTGATGAATCGGCACGCAGAGAAAAATGGTCTGCGCGCGGGCGACCTCCGGCAAAGAAGCTCGCTTCGCCCATCCCGCGTGTGCCGCTTCGTCAACGTCATAAACCTGCACATCAAAATCCGGCTCCAGAACGCGGTACAACAGTTTGCCAAAACGACCAAAGCCGATGATGCCGACACTCTTCTTCATTCCTGTTATCCAAGTTGTGACCCTTGATGGGCAACTCGTTTTCCGGTCAGCACTATAACAGATTGCGAGTCCGGAGCGAGAATGCAGACGGACGCAACCGACACCGGACATTCGCTTTTCGTATGCTACACTTGCTGCCCATGAAAGCCGATCCGGTTAAATTGGAAATCTTCAAATCCCTCTATTCATCCGTAGCCGAAGAGATGGGGGTGAGCCTGCGCCGCTCGGCCTTTTCCCCCAACATCAAAGAGCGTCGCGATTATTCCTGCGCCGTCTTTGACCGTCACGGCACGCTCATCGCCCAAGGCGATCATATGCCCGTACATCTCGGCTCGATGCCGATGAGCGTTCGCGCCGCATTGGCGACGGTTGATTTGCAGCCCGGTGATGTGGTGGTTCTCAATGACCCGTATGCAGGCGGCACACATTTGCCCGATGTGACGATGGTCGCCGCCGTCTTTGCGGACGAGGAGCCGGTGACAGCAAACGAGTCACCGAAAGGGCGTCGGCAAACTCGGAGTTCAGCGCAAACCCATACCATTACCCTGCCCGCTGCGGTGGGTATTCAAGTTCCGGCAGCCGAGCCGCTCTTTTATGTTGCCAATCGCGCGCACCATGCCGACATCGGCGGCGCGACGCCCGGTTCGATGGGGCGTGCCGATGAAATCTATCAGGAGGGCTTGCGCATTCCGCCAGTACGCTTAATGATCGGCGGTCAGATCAACCCCGATGTGATGCGTTTGATTGCGGCCAACGTCCGTATCCCGGAGGAACGCGAAGGCGATCTAACGGCGCAACTCGGAGCCATTCGAACCGGGCAATCCCGCTTGCTAGAGATTGTTGAACGCTACGGCTTCAAAGAAGCGGATGAGTATGCGCGGCACTTGATTCGCTACACGGCGGAGATGATGCGGCAGCGATTGGCCGAACTCCCCGACGGCGTCTATGAAGCGGAAGACTTCCTCGACGACGACGGCTACTCCGATACGCCTGTGCGGATTGCTGTGCGCATCACGATTAGAGGCAATCGCGCCCGCATAGATTTTACTGACAGTGCGCCGCAAGTGCGCGGCCCCATCAATGCTGTCGAAGCCATCACTGTGTCGGGCGTCTATTACGTCTTCCGATGTTTGATTCCTACAGATGTGCCCGCCAGTTGGGGGATTCTCGAACCTCTTGAGGTGATCGTGCCCGAAGGGTCTATCGTCAATGCGCGCCCGCCCGCGCCGGTTGCCGGTGGTAATGTGGAGACCTCGCAACGCATCGTTGATGTATTGCTGCGCGCCCTCGCACAGGCAGGCGCTCCGGTTCCCGCCGCCAGTCAAGGCACGATGAATAATCTGACCATCGGCGGTACGGACGCGCGCATCGGGAGACCTTTCGCTTACTATGAAACGGTCGCAGGCGGCATGGGCGCGCGACCCGACCTTGACGGCATCAGCGCCATTCACACGCACATGACAAATTCGCTCAACACGCCAGCCGAAGCGATGGAGTATGCCTATCCGATGCGCGTGCGGCAGTACGCGATTCGGCGCGGTTCGGGCGGCAACGGCAGAACGCGCGGCGGCGATGGCGTAGTGCGCGAATTGGAACTCTTGACCGACGCGCGGGTAACCATTCTTGCGGATCGCCGTAAGACGCGACCCTACGGATTAGAGGGCGGCGAAGCAGGGCAGCCCGGACGCACCGTGCTAATCGGCGCAGGTGGCGAGCGCCTGCTGGAAGGCAAAGATTCGACCGACGCAAAAGCCGGTGACCGGGTTCGTATCGAATCCCCCGGCGGCGGCGGCTACGGAACCCCATCGGTCAACGGCTGAAGATGGAAGATTCGTTGGCATTTGGTGAGCCAGATCATCTCTTTGCAAAAGGGCAATAATCTTAGCGCGACCATTAGGTATAGGGTTTTGAGCCAGCAACCGATTGTGATAGTGCGACCGCCACATCGGATTCAATTTTCAACCTTCAATCTTTGACCTTCGACCTTCGACCTCTGACTTGCTAACATCTCTTCAGAATGAGCGAGCAAATTCAAGACAACTTGGGGCGGGTGCGAGAGGAGGTTGCTCGTGCCGCCGAAAGCGCGGGGCGAGCTGCGGATGCTGTGAAATTGATTGCAGTGTCGAAAACCTTTTCGGCGGAAGTTGTGCAAGAAGCCGTCCGTGCCGGGGCGCTTGACCTGGGCGAAAATCGCGTGCAGGAAGCGGCTGCGAAAGCTGGAGAGGTCAAAGCCGACGGCTTGCGTTGGCATCTGATCGGGCATCTGCAATCGAATAAAGCGAAGCTTGCCGTTGCAACCTTCGATTGGATTCACACGATGGATAGTCGAGCATTGGTCGAAAGGGTGGATCGGTTTGCCGGAGAGGTGGGGCGGCGTCCCATCGTTCTGGCGCAGGTTGATCTCGGAAAAGAGGCGACCAAATCGGGAGCCGATGAAGCCGAATTGCCTGATCTGGTCGCTGCTTTGGATGAGGCTGCGAATCTGGATTTTCGCGGCCTGATGACCTTGCCGCCGTTTTTCGATGATGCGGAAGCGGCGCGCCCGTACTTTCGCCGTCTGCGCGAACTGTTGATGGACTTGAATCGCAAGCGAACGCCGCAGAATCAACTGACGGAACTCTCAATGGGCATGAGTCACGATTTTGCGGTCGCCATCGAAGAAGGTGCGACGCTGGTGCGCATCGGCACGGCGATCTTTGGCAGGCGACAAAAGGGGTGAGCGCGCAGGCATGCGAAGGTTCACAACTCGGCAAGTCGTCAATTTGCCGGTTCATTGAAAACTGTAAGCAGCAAATCGTTGTCGTCGGTCACGAGGCAGATAATTTCGAGGAGCTGCGAGAGGTGAGACACGTTGGAAATCATCCGCTGGGTATTTTTCATTCTGTCGCAAGCCGTCTTTTGGGCAACGATAGGGGTCGCGGGATTACTGTTTTTACGAGTGATTTTGAATTGGGCGGGCGTCAATCCGTTCGGGCGTGTGGCCTACTATGTGACGCATGTTACCGAACCGTTGTTGCGCCCGATGCGGCGGCAACTGGGCAGCCAACGGCTCCGCTATGATCTGTTGCCGCTGGTATTGGCGATCATGATTTTGCTGGTCGGTCTGTTTGCCTCCAGCGTCATTGGACAGCTTGGCGGCTCGCTGCTCTCAATCATGCGCAATCTCTCGTACGGTCGCGGGCTGACTGGGGCGATGCTCGGCGAAATCATCACGCTGCTGAGCCTGCTTTACGTGGTCGCGATCTTCTTGCGCTGGCTATTGCCGTTTATGGGGGTTGGCTATGGCAATAAGTGGATGCGGTTCATCTACAAAATCACCGAGCCATTGTTAAAACCGTTACGCAAGTATCTGACCTTCGGGATGATTGATTTCTCGCCAATGGCGGCCATGTTTTTGGTGCAACTGGTCGCCGGACTGCTATCAAGCCTGTTATCCCGATGAGAGAAGAAGCGTGTTGGAACTGACCGAGAAGGACAGCAGCGTAACCTTTCGCGTGCGAGTGCAGCCGCGCGCTTCTCGCAGCGAAGTCGTTGGTGAATATGGCGGCGCGATCAAGGTACGCATCGCTGCGCCGCCAGTTGATAACCAAGCCAACGACGAATGCCGACGCTTTCTGGCCAAACGGCTTGGCGTCTCTGCAAGCGATATAGAGATTCTCAGCGGCAACTCATCGAGAGAAAAACTGATCCGCGTTTATCACATCACCGCGCAACAGGTGCGCGCTTTGCTATCGGCAACCTGATGGCGAATCGGTATCGGTTGCCGGTTGTCAGTCGAAGGTAGCAAGCGAAGCGGAACCTCTCTTCGCTGCGCCCTCTTCGCATACCCGACAACCGATAGCCTTTTCGGTTAGTCGTGGCAGTCTCGCAGACAGGCGCGGTGGCGTTCTCGCGCCTCTTCGAGGCAGCGCCGTTGCGCATCGCCCGCCAACCGGCGGCAGGCGCGCCGCGCGTCTTCGAATCGCTCATTGCAGCGACGGGCGCATAGGTGATCGCGCGGCGCGGCTTCGATGGTAAAGATGCTGGTTAACCCCAACAACAGGACAATCAGTAGTAGTTGAACTTTTCTCATAAATAGACCTCTCCTTTCGAGCGCGCTTTCGGCACGCTGAAACGTTGAATGGCTGACCGATTCAAGCCGCGCAATGGCCGGTTTGGTTGCGCCGATTGATGGGTTAGGCGGTCACTGCGTTTTGAACCTCTTCATTGCAGGATAAAGGGGAGAAGATTTGGGCTTCAGGGGTAAGACGATGGGGGGCAGCGGCGGGTCGGAATTTTTTATGCCGCCAAATCGAATTGCCCTGCCGTCGAAGGCAATCTCTATCGCTTCGCTGCATCCGACTCGTTAGCGTAACTGCACGAAAGCTGGTATAAATCATCATTCGATCAACCATAGAACACCAATAGAAGCAGAGGTTCACTTATGTCAGGACATTCGAAATGGCATTCGATCAAACATAAAAAGGGCGCTCTCGATGCCAAACGCGGCAAAGCGTTTTCCCGGCTCATTAAAGAACTCACGGTTGCCGCGCGCATCGGCGGCGGCGACCCCGGCGGCAATCCGCGACTTCGCAAAGCGATGGATGACGCGAAGGCGATGAACATGCCAAAAGACACCATGAGCAACGCCATCAAGCGGGGCACGGGAGAGATCGCAGGAGCCGCGATTGAAGACATCAGTTATGAGGGCTACGGGCCGGGCGGCGTGGCGGTCTTCATCGAGGCGCAAACAGACAATCGCACGCGCACGGTGGCGGAGATTCGCCACATCTTTTCGAAAAACGGCGGGAACCTCGGCGAGAGCGGCTCGGTTGCCTGGATGTTTCAGAAGAAGGGCATGGTGTTGCTCGAACGCGCAGTAGTCGAAGAAGAACGGATCATGGAATTGGCCATTGAGGCGGGCGCGGAAGATGTCAACGACGATGGCGAAAGTTGGGAGGTGGTGACTACTCCGGAGGATTTTTCGACCGTGCTCGAAGCGATTAAGACGGCGGGCTTCGAACCGCTATCGGCAGAAATCGTTATGCGTCCGACGAACTCGGTCGTCGTGACCGGCTCGACCGCGCAGCAGGTTTTGCGTCTGATGGACGCGCTCGAAGATCATGACGATGTGGCGAGTGTTGCCGCCAACTTCGATATCCCTGCCGAAGAGATGGAGGCTGCTGGGTGACCAATGCGTCTGGCAATCCGACGAGTGCCTCGCTGGCTGCCCTGCGCGGGACAGGCGAGGCGCGCCCGTTTCGGGTGATTGGCGTTGACCCGGGCAGTGATACAACCGGCTATGGCGTCATCGAAAGTCAGGGTCGCAAATATACCTTGATTGAATACGATGCCATCCGCACCCCTGCGCGGTTTCGCTTTGCCGACCGCCTGCTCATTATCCACCAGCGATTGGAAGAGGTCTTTACGCGGTTGCGTCCGGATGCCTGCTCCGTCGAAGAGACCTTCTATGCCGTCAATGTCAAAAGCGCGCTCAAACTCGGACATGTGCGCGGCGTCGTGTTGGTGACGGCGGCGCGCGCTGGCATCGAGGTATTCGAATATTCGCCGTTGGAGATCAAAGCCGCGCTCGTCGGGTACGGCCGCGCCGAGAAACAGCAAGTGCAGGAGATGGTGCGTCTATTATTAGCCCTGAAAGAACCGCCGCAGCCGCTTGATGCCTCCGACGCGCTGGCCGCAGCCATCTGCCATATCAATACCGCTGCCACGCAGTCGCGTTTGCAGCAGGCCAAGAGCCGCTAGCTCCAGCCAACCTTTTTCTACGCCTCGCAATCGAAAGCCTGTCTCGAATAAATTCTTGAGCCGCTACAAGCGGGCATAGTAATATATCGGCGTCAGCAGAGCAGGTGGTTCCAGAGCCGAGTTCTTCGCCAGCGTACACCGCTCACGATCAAACAGAGGCCGTTTGATCGGAAGCCCCGCTTTGAGACCGATGGGCGACCGCCGCCCCTAAGTAGAGCGCCGAATATTCAAGGAACAGATCAGTATGACGGACCTCTACCAAATTCTCGGAGTATCGCAACAATCCAGCGCCAGTGAAATTCGTTCCGCTTATCGCAAACTCGCCAGACAGTTTCACCCGGACGTTTCCTCTTCACCCGATGCCAACGCCCGCTTCACGCAGATCAACGATGCCTATCATGTTTTGATTGATCCGCAACGCCGCAGAGCGTATGACTGCGGCGAAGATTTGGAATCGCTCAAGAAAGTTCATGTCGCGCGCGCCGCAGAGTTTGCCGCTCTCAAACGCGAGTTTGACCGAATGTTTGATGAAGTCATCGCGCAAGATCGGCAGGAGATCGCCGCGCGCCGCCACGCCGTGCTGATCGTCGTGCCGCTCTTTTTGTCCGCCTTTTATGTGATGGTGACGGCCGCGCGGTTACCGATCCTCATTGATTTTGGCTTGTTGGGCGGTCTGCTGGTCGTTGGGCTGGCGGTCGCCGGGCTGGTCTATTTGGTGAAAAATTTATCGCTCGTACTGTCGCACTATACCTACAAAGAGCCGGATCAACTCATCACCATGCTCCGGGAGGAGACCCCGCAGGAGAAAGCCATCAGCCGCAAAGCTGGGCTGGTCTTTTTGATCTGCGGCTATCTGGTATCGCTCGGCTTGGGATATATGGTCAGCAAGACGTTGCCCATGAAGGACGTACCCAGTTTTTCGCTCGGCGTTCTGTTTAATACGCTGGTCTACCCGCCCATCGCTGTGCTGGTGATTGGCAGTTTGCGCCGCATCGGAAAGTTTCTCGACCCTTTCCGTTCATAAGGAGAGCCAACCCGAACTTCGCTTTGGCTCTCTTGCTCACCCTTCGAGCCCCTGTCTCTACAGACTGGAGAGCTTCTTGACGGGTTATTTTTTGAACAGGCGTTTGGCAATCGAGCCGAGGTCTGCCTTCCAAATGCTGCCGCCATCTTTTTTGTTCGCTGAAACGAGTCCCAACTCGCGTTTAGCAAATTTATTATCGGGATCGATCTTCAGGGCTTCACGAAAATAGATCTCAGCCTTTTTCGGCAACCCCGACTCTTTATAGAGCACCGCCAACTTCAATCTTACCTGCGCGTTGATGGGGTCAAGCTCGGCGGCTTTGGCGAGATGTTGTTCGGCTTCGCGGCGCGTGCGCGGATTGAACATCAAGGCCTTGCCGAGATGAAAATGGTACTGCGGTTTGGAGGGCTCTAACTTCACCGCTTCGCGCAAGAGGTGTACGGCCATGTGATATTCTTTGCGCTCAAAGCGAGCCCGACCTTGCTGAAAGTAGTGTTCGGCAGTCTGTCCGGGTGCGAGATTGCGAGCCGGTTGCGAAACCACCGGTTGAGCGGCTGCTTTGCCGGAGGAGTCAGATAGGCTCGATTGACTGATCTCTGCTGCGGAAGCTTCTGCCTGCGATGCGGCTGGCATGGCAATCGGCTGCGAGCTAGCAGCGGCGGGCGCAGGCGGCGCCATCGGCGTCGCTTTGACCGTAGTCTGTGGCGCTTTCGACGGAGACGATTTCGTCATGCGCTCGTCGTAATCGGCGCGCGTTGCCGGTTGGCGCAAGGTGTCATAGGCCAAGGTGATTTGCGAAAACAGGGCTTCAAGCTTGGCTTTGAGGTCGTGATCTTCCGATTGCCGGTAGCGGTCAGGGTGGTATTTTTTAGCAAGCTGATAGTAGGCTCCCTTGATCTCTTCTCCGGTCGCCTTTTTGGGCACGCCGAGAATCTCATAATAGTCTGCTGCATTATAGAAGCTGAGCTTACGCATCACATCGTCGCGCAGCCTCAAGGTCGCTTCGTCTTCCGTGCGGGGCGCGCTCGATTCGGTTTGTTGCTCCAAAACGGTTAAAAATCCGGCAGCCACCAGCGCCGAGACGGCGCGTTGCGCATCATCATCCGGCAAGCCGCTCAAAGCGCCGACCTCGCCGACCGAGGTCGGCGTTTCGATGCGCGACAACACATAGCTTTCAACCGGCATAAGTTTGCCGGAGTCCAGCCGTTTGATATGGGTAGCGGCGCGCATCACTTTTCTCTCCGCGGGTGCGATCAATTCGGCGACCTGACGGTTCTCAACCGCTTTGCGCGCGCACTCCAAAATGACGTCGCTGGCGGAACTCTCCAAGCTGATTTCGTGGGCGGCGCGGATGCGGTCGTCGAAGGTGTACTCGCCTTCCTGCCACTCGAAGAGGGAGAGCATAATATCCATTACCTGCGCGCGCACCAACTGCCGTAAGCTTTCGTTGGTCACGATGCCCATCTTGATCAAAGTTTGACCGAGGAGGTTGGGCTTGCCCGCTTCAACTTTGGCCATTTCAAGCTGGCCATGAGTGATGAGTCCGTCTTTGATGAGCTTCGTTTCAAGTTGTTCGGACGCCAGATTGCTGATGGCGAAGACCGGCGCGCCGGAGTCGAAGAAGATGGCCTTGATATTCTTTCCTTGCGAGAGGCGTAGCAAACCGCTGGCGCCCTTTTGAGCAAGCTCACGCATTAAAATTGCGACATGCTTTTCCGCTAATTGTCCTTGCACGTTACCACCTGCATCTCGATGCACCTGGGGGGTCGCAAACCATTTGGGGGATGGCTACGGGAAATCTCTTAGGGGCAGAGTGGCTTCATTGTAGAGAGAAAGCTCAGACGATGCAATAGTCTCTCTTGTCGTGATTTGGGAGGAGAGCGCCGTTATTCATTCTCTTCCAACACAATGGCTTCAAGGATGAGGGCGACGGCTTCGGCGGGTTTGGCACAGGCTCCCATCTGTTGAACCTCGTAATAAAAGAAGGCATATTCGCGGTCGTCTTTCACCCAATTGAGGAAGGCTTGCGCTTGGCCATGCGGCAGACGAGTTGCCAATAGTTTTGGCAGGTAATCGCGGCGCACCTCTGCGGCGGAGACCCCCGATTGTCGGGCTTCCCGGCAACTCCGGATAAGGGCGTGTAAGAGAGCGCGATACACAGAGCTTAGGCCTTCTCCTTCGGCTTCACTTCTGCGGCATCCAGATGTCGGGTTGTGCCTTCAGTGACGCTCGGTGGCGCAAGTTCTCCTGTATGATGAACCCGGTGCTGGTCGGCAGACAAACGTTTCGGCGCATTCGGCAAAGCCGTTGGCGTAGGGGGGGCAACGAGTCCCTTTTGCTGAAGGACAGCATTGACGATTTCCGAAACGCCTCTGCCGAGAATGGCGAAGGCCGGGATCAGCAACCAAAACCACCAGCGACTGCCTCCGGGGGCGAACCGGAAAACGGAGAAGGAGACCAATAGAAACCCTAAGCCGAGAAAGGCTTGCGTGATGCCGTGCCCCAGATTGGCAGCGCGTTCCGGCTGCAAGGGTGCTGAGTGGCGGCGTGGTCTTGCCACTTGGCTACTCGGCAAGTCACCGGACAGAGCTTGCTCGATCAAACTGAGATTCGCACCACAGTTGCGACAAAACTTGACATCCTCTTGATGAGCAGAAGCGCATTGCGGGCAATACATATCGTCACCTCACCTGCGAGTGCGGACAGGAGACTAAAAATGGAGGCGCAGAAACCCGCAGGGGCAAACTGCGCTCCGTTGGATCATCCAATCTCTGCTTACGGGTCCCGATGAGTTCGAGTTCACCGCCCTTTACGGGGCGATGAAGATGATCTCGACGCGCCGATTCAAAGCGCGTGCGCTCGCCGTCTTTCCCTTCGAAGCTGGAGCGGTGGCGCCTTTGGATTCGACCTTGAAGTTGGTGCGCGGAACTCCATAAGCCGCGATGTAGTCGGCGACCGATTGCGCGCGGCCAAGGGCAAAGTTATCCGCTGTCGGGCGCGCATCCGAATGGCCTTCTATCGAAAATAGGGTGGTTGGATGAGCAGCTAAAACTTGGCCGAGCGCGTCCATCTTCGCCTTCACCCGCTGCGACAAGAAGGTTTGATTGGCTAAAAAGAAAGAGTCTGCCAGGACGATGGCAAAGCCGTTGTCCGTCGCCCTGATGGTGAAGCTCTGCGACAGCGCATCGCGCAAATCGGAAAAATCGCGTCGGCGTTTTTCGGCTTCGAGGCGGTCACGTTCTACACGTTCCATTTCGACGACGCGGGAGGTGGTGGAATTGATCTTTTCGGTCGCGGCGGCGAACTGCGATTCCAAACCGCTGATGCGGGCGCGCGCCTCGGTCAACTCGCGGGTCAAGCGTTGCACGTCGGATTCCAAGCGATCATTCTCGGCTTGCAGTTGCCGGTTCTCGGCGCGCGCGTCGGCGGCTTCGCGCAGCGAACGGCTGAGTTGTTCATCGGAATTGGCGCGGGCGATCTCTGAAGCCCGCAGGCGGGCTTCGGTGTCGCTGAGTTTCTCTTGTAAGTCGGTCGCATTCTCGCTGGCGCGACGCAACTCAGCATCGCGTCGGGCGATGTCGGCGCGCCGCTCGGCGGCTAAGGCGCGCTCTTCAGCAATGTCGCGGGCGCGCACGGAAAAAGAGATTGATTCGCGCGAAATGCGCCCGACTTCGTGAACGCTCGCGCCTTGCCGATAGGAGCTCTCCGCTTGTTGCAAGGCGCGATTGGCTTCGCTGTAGTCATTCGGCGCGAAGCGTTCCCCTTCGGCAAGTTTGGCAATTTGCAGGGCGCGGCGCGCTTGAATGAGTTCGGGCGGGATTTTGTTGTAGTCGCGTTCGGCCACTGCCGGTATCGCATTGTCCGTATAGTATCTTCCGGAATCGCCCGTGAAATAGATCTCCGAAGCCTGAATCTGTACGTTCTTTGAGGTCGGCGCCATATTCTCCAGCACCACCTGTTTCGAGGGCAAGCGCACAAGATAATGAGGCTCGGCAGTGACGATCATGGCGAAGGTTTGATACGAAGTGCTGGTCTTGAGCCGCGCCGAACTGCCGGACAAACGAAACTCGCCGAGGTTATCTACTTGACCGGCGGGCGTGATTGCCCATAAGACATATGTTGTATAGTCGCCGCCATAGTTGTAAGGAGGAATGAGATTTTCAATCGTAATATCAATCTCGCTGGAGTTGCGTTTTCGCCAGCGTTCAACGGTTGCTTCCCCTTTGGCGTTGGCGCGCAGCGTGCTGCCCGCAAAATAGACTTTGACGGGGTCGCGCAAATAGGTGATGGCGATGGTGCGGCGACGCGCATCCCCGCCGCCTTGTGCATGTACCGATGGCACGAAGCAGAGGCTGATGAAAATGAACAGCGCCAGTCTTGCCGCAACAGAATAGATAGTCATTCGATAAACCTCATCAAGATGATTTTGCGAGAATCGGGCAATCGGCTGATCTGTAGATGGCTTGCTAGCCATCTACGCTTGCCGAATGGAAAACCGTTCGAGGCTACTGATCCTGCCCCGTGAATTCTAGCAAGCACGCGTTTGGCGGGACAAGCAAGCGCGTCGCCGCAGGGCGGCGTCAATTCAGGATGCGGGCAATCGCGGCGCTCAGCTCCTCTAACTTAATGGGCTTCATCAGGACTTGATTCACGGTCTGCGGATGAGCGGCGAGCTGTTCGGCGCTGATGATATAGCCGGTGGTGAGGATAATCTTCAGATCGGGGCACAGTCGTTTGGCTTCCTGCGCCACTGCCCATCCGTCGTGCCCTGGCATGGAGAGGTCGGTGATGACCAGATCGAATTTCTTGGCCGCTAACTTGGCTTGAGCTTCAGTCAGGGTTCCGGCTTGGTCGGCGCGATGGCCGCTGATATTGAGCATGCCGACGAGGGCATCTCTGACTCGCGGCTCATCGTCAACGACCAGTATAGAGACGCTGCGGGCGGGCGGCTGAGGGGCGACTTTCGCTGGCTTCATCAGTTGGTTGAGCCGAGGAAATTGCAGCGTAAAGATGGTGCCGCCCGCGGGGTTGTTTTGGGCTTCGATGCGTCCGCCATAGCGTTCGATGATGGTGCGGCTGACCGCCAATCCTAATCCCATACCTTGCGACCCTTTGGTCGAGAAGAACGGCTCGAAGATACGGTCGCGCACCTCGCGGCTCATCCCAATGCCGGTGTCTGTGAAGCGAACCTTGACCAGCCGGGCTTCCGCTTCCGTCGCAATCTGGAGTCTGCCGCCAGCCGGCATCGCATCCAGCGCGTTGAGAATCAGGTTGACGAAGACTTCGCGCAGTTCGGAAGGCGAACCCTGCACGACGGGTACGGCTTGCAGGTCGAGATGAACTTCATAGCGGATGCCGCGCGCGTGGGCGTCATCACGCCACCGCGCTTGGGTCAAGGTTGTCGAGTCTTGCACCAATTGACTAACATCCACCGCCTCCGTGATGGCCGCATGCTCTTTGAGTCCGAAGCCCTGAATACGTTTGACGGTTTGCGCTCCGTCCATCGCAGCGCGTTCGATGATGTCGAGGCGCTCAAACAGGCGATCATCTGTACAGTCGCGGCGCATCAGTTGAGCGTGCCCGATGATGGCCGCGAGGATGTTATTGAAGTTGTGGGCAACGCCGGAAGCGAGTTGTCCGAGCGCGCGCAATTTATCGGCCTGCGCGGCGCGTTCGCTGGCCAACTTCTCTTCGGTAATGTCGCGCGTGATGCACAAGACGCTGGTAACGCGGTCGGCATCGTAGATCGGCGTATAGGTCATAAAGAGGAGGCGCGTTTCGCCGGTCTTGCGCAGAGCGGCGATCTCGAACGACTGCGCCTGCCCTCTGAGCGCGCGTCGAAACAAGCGGATGGGGCGAAACTTTGTTGTCGAGGTGAGAAAGATACGATAGTCGCTCCGTTGCATCTCTTCGCGTGAGTAGCCGGAGAGTTTCAGTAACTGTTCGTTTAACCAGATGAACTGCCCTTCGGGCGACAGAGCGCAGATGGCTTCGTTCGCATGTTCGAGCAGTTTGATGAGGAAGGTGCGTTGCTCGCGGGCCGAGGCTTCGGCAGCACGCAATTCCGACAGATCGCGAACGATGCAGACAGCGCCTTTCGGCTTCTGTTTGGGAAAGGCGAGCACGTTATTGCCAACCAGGCCCGATAAGGCATCTGCATCGTCAACCAGCGGCGAGATGGTGACCAGCATCGGGCGATTCAGTTTTTCGGGAACGACTTCGAAGGTCACCGGGCGACCGGTCTCGACGACTCGCTGCACCATGCACTCTTGACGTTCGAGGCCTTGCAGCAGTGTGCAGCAGCGACGGCCTAACAGACTCTGCATGGGGATCTCTTCGTAGGCGGCTCCCGCTTGATTGACGCGGCGCAGAATGCCATTTTGGTCAAAGATGAAGACCCCGTCGTTGAGCGCATCGAAGGTGTTTTCCCATTCGGATTTGCCGCGTGATACCTGATCGAAGAGGTCGGCGCGCTCGATGGCCGTAAAGACCTGCTCAACGGCGGCGCGCATCAGTTCGCTTTCATAGTCCGACCATGGACGGGGCTCTGAACGCATCACCGCAACGATGGCAAAGCGCGGACGCCCCTTGTAATAGAGGTTGATCTGCATCAACGAGCGAATTCCTTTGCGGCCATAGAAGCGATAGAGCAGGGCGGCCAATTCCGAGTCCTCTTCAACGTCATTGCAGACCATCAGCCCTTCTTTCATTAGGGCATCGGCAGCCGTGAAGAATTGCGGCCCGAAGCTCTGTTTGGGGTGATAAATATCGCCGCTTCGATATTCACACTCCAACGTCAACGTCTGCGTCTCGCTGTTCATCTGTGCGACGATGAGTTGATCGGTTGTCAACCGCTCGCCCAACTCATAGGCCACGATGGGAAAGATTTCGTCGAGGCTGGAAGACTGGTTGATTTTTCGCGTCAGACGGCTGAGCAGGGCTTCGCGTTGGGCGGCGCGGCGCGTCTCTTCAAATAAGTGGGCGTGGCTGACGGCGACTTCGACCTGCTGAATGACGGTTTCGATCAGCGCCAATTCGCTGGCTTCCCATCTCCGTTGCCGGTCGGTTTGCGCGATGGCCATCGCGCCCCAAAATTGATCGTTGACAAATATGGGATAGACAATCTGCGAGCGATTAAAGGAGTCGAGTTGCCACATTCGCACCTGTGCGGCGACCTCCGGGTGGGCGATTTTGAAGGCGGCGACATCATCAATAATCAGCGGGCGGCGCGTCTCCATCAGATAGTTGGAGACGTAATCGCCCGCCGGAACCGGCACGAGACGCAGCGATAGACTCGCATCGGAGATGTATTCGGCGACGACGACGTGATCCTGCCCGATCAATTGGCGAAAGTATGCGCGATTGGTCTTCAGGGTGCGCCCGACCTCTTCGGCGGCGACCTGCAAGGTCTCTTTCAGGTTCAGGGAACGGCGGATGGAGGCGATGATCTGATTCGCCAGCGTGGCGCGGGTCGCCGCTTCTTTGGCTTCGCGGTAGAGCCCCGCCTGACGGATGGCGGCTCCCGCTTGTTCGGCGACCGCCTGCACGATTTCGATCTCCCACTTTGTCCACGTATGCCGCTTTTCGCAATGATGGAGAGCGAAAAAGCCAATGGGCTGTCCCGCCAGATGAATTGCCGTCGCCAAAGTAGATCGAATGCCGAGTCGGTGCATGTTTTCAAGGTGCGGGTCGTCGGGATACTCGTGATCCAGGTCATTGATGGCGAGCGGCTTCTTTGAGGACAAGACGGCGAGGAGCCGAGAATTGTCCTGTGCTGGAATGGTCTGTGGCGGGCTATCTTTCCCGGCGCAGCAGGGCGCTGTGTAGTGATGGGTGATGGGAATCGAATTGGGCAACGGGTCTGGCAGCGACGCCAGATGACAGCGACAGACCGAGAGCGCGGCTCCGAGTTCATTGACAATGGCTTGGAGGACGGCCTCCGGGTCGAGCGAACTGTGCACGGCTGCCGTCACTTTATTGATGATGGCATCCCGACGCGCGGATTCATAGGCTTCATGATAGAGATGATTGGTCTGGCGCGTATTATCGCGCAACTGCACTTGGCACAGCACCAACCCGGCATTGAAGGCGATGGCTTGTAAAAACTGTCTCTCCGGGCTGCTAAACGCGTTGTTCTGATGGCGATAGACGGTGAGGTGTCCGAGGCACTCGCCGTCTTTGAAGATCGGCGCGGCCAGTAGGGATCGAACGCGCAAGATGCCCAGCGACTCCTCGGCAAGGCTCGTTGGTCGGTTGTTGATGTCGCCTTGTACCGCAAGGTCGGAGATCTCCAACAGTCCGCCGATGGCGGCTAGGCGCTGGCGCACCGTTTCATCAAGCGCCACAATATCGTCTTTGATGGGCAGCAGCCAGGGCAGGCTGTGATCGAGTTGCAAGGGCTGTGCGTCGGGACGGTCGAGAAAGATGACGCAGCGCGATGCGGCGAAGAAGGCGAAGGTCTCATATACGGCGAGCGACAAGGCCGTGTGAAGGTCGAGAGACGAGCGCATGGCGGCGCCGACGCGCTCAAGGGTTTCCCAAAACGGTAAGGAATTTTCGTGCCGGGAAAAGAGTCTTTTCGTCCATGAAGAAGCGCTCATAATCGCTACAGGTCTCCCACGAGTCACCACGACTCCCCTGCCGGAGCGGGTCACGTTGCACACCCTGAGCCGCCTACAGTGGCGCTCAACTCTTGAGGTTCAGAGTTGAGTAATGGATAAGCTTTCCTGTCTTGGGGTCTTTGAGGGTCAAGCCGGTCTCCGTTGCCGAATGTCGGACTTCGCGCCAAGTGTCGAGGGGCACGGATAAAAAGGCTTTGACGATTAGGGGGTCGAAATGAGCTCCGGAACACCGCGTCAATTCTTCCGCCGCCGCGTCGAAGGGGCGGGCGGCGCGATAGGGACGGTCAGAGGTAATGGCGTCAACCGTGTCCGCCACAGCGAAGATGCGCGCGCCGAGACAGATATGATCGCCTTCGAGGTTATGGGGATAGCCGCTGCCGTTGAATCGTTCATGATGTTGGGCGACGATCTGCTTTGCGCCCTGTAAGAAATCGATGCCTTTGAGAATGTCGGCACCGAATTCGACGTGACGCCGCATATGAATCCACTCTTCTTCGGTCAGCGATCCGCGTTTGAGCAAGATGGCATCGGGCACGCCGATTTTTCCAATGTCGTGCAGTAACGCCCCATGTTCGAGAGTTACCAAGTCGGAGCTGGACAGATTCATCGCCTCGCCGAGTTTGATGCAGTAGGCGACGACTCGGTCCGAGTGGCCGCGCGTTTCGGCATCGCGCGCTTCGAGGGCGGCAGCTAAGGCTTTGAGCGTGGCGCGATAATTGACGTAGAGCTTATCGAGCGTCACATTGAGTTGATCGTTCGCGAGGCTGAGTTCATGAGTGCGAAGGTTGACCAACTCTTCGAGGTGCTGTTCGTACAGTTTGTTGGCTTTCAGCACGAGGCGATGGCGTAAGGCGCGCTGCACAGCCGTCTCGACATCGGATAGGTTGAAGGGTTTGGTCACGTAATCGAATGCGCCACGCCGCATGGCTTCGATGGCGCTTTGGATATTCAGATTGCCGGAGATCAAAACGACGACAATATCGGGGTCTAGCTTGATGATCTCTTGCAGCAACTCCAGACCCGTCATACCGGGCATCATGATATCGGAGAGGACGATGTCGGGTTTCTCTTCTTTCAAGTATTCGAGGGCTTCGGCGGCGCTGGTGGCGGTCTGACATTGATACTGGGGCGAGAGCAGGGAGTAGAGAACCGAAATGATATTTTGCTAGTCATCAATGATGAGGAGTTTTGCCGGTTCATCGGATTGAAGGTTGAGCGGCGGATGCATGCCAGTTGCCATCTGAACTCCCTCTTCGCCTTTCCCTGATTCAAAGGAAGACTCGCCCTGTGATGGTCGGGGAGTGGATTCCTCTGTCGGTTGAAGTTTATTTTATGATGTTATGAAGAAGCCCAGTCCATGTAACGCGAGCCAGAGGGGGCGCAGAGGATGGTAGTACACGCCATTCGGCGATTGCAACACTATTTTGAGATAGCAGACCGATTAGCGACCGTCGAGATAGTCGAGTTTGACGTAGCTGCCACTGTCGCCGAAGATCAGCGCCATCTGTCCGCCGCCGATCTTCAGATTGCTTATGCCTTCCGGCTTGATATCCGATGAGAGCACGGCGACCTCCATCGGCGGGGAAGCGGAATTGCCGTTCCACTCCCATAATTTGAATTCCGCTTTCGGCTGCGTTTCGAGGGCTCCGGAGATGAGCAGAAACGACCGCAGCTTGCTGTCATATTGCAAATCGCGCAGCCCGTACCCCCCCAGTGGCAGCGTGATGACGCGCGGCTCTGCGAAGCGGAAATTCTCTGCAGAGAAGTGGCGCAAGTCGGTAATCCGCAACGGCACAATGACGGCCTGTCCGCCGATCAGCGGCGCGCGCAACCCGATCAATAAGCGCTCGCGTCCGGGATCGGGATCCCACGCGATGCCTTCGATATTGAGGCCGCCTTCAACCCCGGGTCGCTCCCCTTCGCCTTTGAGTTCAGCAACATTTTGCAGCAGGAAGGATCGGAAGTTGGGGATTACCTCGGCATGTCCGAGGATGGTTTGCGTCGCCGGGTCGAAGGCGAAGCGGATCAAGGTATTGTCGTCGCCCGCTTGCGGGTCGGATTGCGAGCCGACCACGTAGAAGAAGGAGCCGCCATAGGTGATGCCTTCGGGATTGACAACCTTGACGCCGAGCGCGATGGGTTTGGCCTCGCCCACCTGATTGCCTGCAGCATCGAGTTCCATCCAATAGACGGTATCGGATTTGCCATCATCCACGAAGAGCACGCCGTTGGTGTCGGGGACTTGGACGCCGCCGCTGGCTTCGAATCTGCCGCCGCGAATGCGTATCGGGTCACCGGCCTTTGCAAAGCGGGCTTTGTCGCCGCTGGTCGCCATGAAGTTGACCGACCCGGAGTTGTTAGAGGTGGTTGACGAGTCGGGCTTTCGCGTCAAGTAGTAAGCGACGACAATGGTCAGCGTAGCAGTGAGAATGGCTCCGGTAACCTGTGCAAGGATGCGGCTGGCCGCGCCGACATAAGCAGCGCGAATGCGATCATCTTTCTTCTTCTTCTTCTTCTTCTCGCTCTTTTCTTCCTTTTCTTCTTCTTCGCCCTCTTTGGCCTCATTTTTGGTCTCAACGACCACTGGCGCGGCAGCGGCTTCGACCAGCGCGGCGGGTTGTACCTGATTGGGCACGGCAACGGGCGTCGCAGGGGTGGCGAGGCGATGAAGATGCGGCGAACTCAAGCCGCTTTCCAGTGAAGCGCGGGTGCGGATGTCTTCCAACGCCTCCAGCGACAACGTTGCGGTGACGTTTTCGACCGTTTCGCCCGAGTTGCGGAAGGTCAAGACCGTCTGTCCGAGTTGAATCGAATCGCCATGTTTGAGGGTTCGCGCATGATTGGTCAGCCGTTCGCCATTGACAAAGGTGCCGTTACGACTGCCGAGATCAATGACCGTGTAGCAGTCATCCCGAAACAGCAATACGGCGTGCGTGTTGCTGACGGTTGGGTCGGCCAACACCAACTGATTGTGTACGGCTTTGCCGATGGCGACCTCTTGTTGATGAATCGGAAAGCGCAGCTTTTCGCCAGAGGGCAAGACGCCGATCAGTTTCGGACCATAAAACCTCTCGATCTGCTCGGTGATTTCGCTGGCCCTTGCAACGTGGACCAGCGCAGGCATACGCATCTCTTGCTCTGCTTGGTCTCGCGCTGCGGTATGGGTAGGATCAACCATCGCCAGCAACAGCCGGTCGCCGTCTTTCCCATAAGCGAAGAGGCGATGATCGCGCGCCAGTCGGGAAGAGAAGTTGATCGCAATCTCTTCGTTGATCGGTTCGCTTGTTAAACTAACGATGGGCAATTGAAAGGTTCGACTCAACAGATCGCGGAGGGCTTCGTCCCCCACCAGCCGCTCATCCAATAGTGCCTGTACGAAGCGGCGGCTGCCCAATGCGGCGCGCAGGCGTCCAACATCAGCGCCGGAGACGAGACCGGACTGAACCAGCGCTTGTGCCAGAGACTCTTCCGTAAGCGGCGGCGGTGCAGGCGGTGCAGGCGGCGTAGCGAAGAGTTCGGGCATTTGAATGATGCCGGTTTCACTGTAGCTGCTCAGCCGAAAAGTCAGCTTGGTTAGCCCCAAGCCGATGACATCGCCGTGCCGTAAGTGGCGGATCTCGCTGATGCGTTCGCCGTTGACGTAGGTGCCGTTGCGAGAGCCCACATCCCGAATCGTATAGCTGCCATTTTCGGCGCGCAGCAAAGCATGCGAAGTCGAGACTGCCGGATCGGCAATCACAATGTCGTTGCGCGGCCCTTTGCCGATTTGGGTTTCGACTTTGGCAATCTCGCGGTCAAAGATGTCGCCGCTGGGCAGTAAAATCTTCAGCGTTGCGCTTTGCTCGGCGTTCGCATCCGGGTCGAGCGACGTGAGCGTGATGTCGGGCGGCGTGGTCGCCACCGTCGGCTCCGAAGCGGGCGGCGCGGGCATTTCGTCTGTCGTGCGCGGCGCATTGTTCGGTTCGGTGGCGGCAGCGGACGACGCATTGGCCGCGTTGCCCACCGCACCGCTACCGTGCAGTTCATACCCGCAGCGATAGCAATAACGCTGTTCAGCGTTGGCTAGTGGCGCGTTACATTGTGGGCACTCTACGCTCATAGGAGGTTCATTGATAGTTACAAATCAAACGGCTCCTGTCAGTCAAAATTCTGCTGGGTGGATGAATAAAGATAAAGAGATCAATCGTGCTAATCAAGCGCCGGATGCTCCTGCCAGCCTGTTTCTATCTGACTTATGATGCTTAGGCTACATGCGCGCGCAGTATAGCGGCTCAAATAATCAAAAGCAAGAAACGCAAAAGTATTTATGTTTGACAGGCAAGAAGGGCGTCCCTAGAATCCAACTGTCCGACATCAATTGTGGAGGAAACCGATATGATGGGTCTTGGGATGACGGAAATTTTAATCATCGTTCTGGTGTTGGTTCTCTTGTTCGGTGCGCGCCGCATCCCGGAACTGGCCAAAGGACTGGGCGAAGGCATTCGCAATTTCAAAAGCGGTATGCGCGGCGATGAGCAAAAGGAACTGAGCGACCGCAAGTATTCCGGCGATATAGAACGCCGCGAAGAGAGCCGCCACTCGACCTAACCACAAATCATTCGTTACTCTTATCCGGCCACGGATTGCCATCCTACCCTTTCGGCGCGTGGCCTGCGCTTGGCGTATGCAAAGCCGCTATTCAAACTCATCGGTGATGAGTTTGCGCCCGATAAACCCGGCGTCGGTTTCATGCCACCAAGCGATCTCCTCTTCCCCCACTCTCCAGCAGAGATAAATAATGCGGCCTTCGTATTCGTAAGGAAAGTCTACTAACCCCTTTTGCAAGTCTTTGATCTCGACGCCGAGCGTTTGAATCTGTTGCAGCGCTTGCGTGAAGACGCCTAACCGGGTTAGATACTCCGTCCCAAAACGGCTGCCGCCATTCGATTCCGCTTGTTGGCGGGCGCGCTCAATGTCATCGCGCAACCGCTCCATCGCTGCGTAAGCGGTCATAAGGCGTCCCATCAATTTACGCACGCGCGGCAACAGGCTGCGCGCTTCGCTCAAGGTGAAGGTTTTCAATTCTTCCGAGTTTTCGTACATAGCTTACTGCACTCTGGCCGAATGGCCGATGTCATAAAACCCCGGCAACTCAATGGGTAAACGCCCTTTGAATTCGATCTCCCCGAGCACGGCTCTGAGCGCCGCCTCTTCTGCGCCGGGATAGTATTCATAGGCCAGAATATAACTTGGCAACTGCGGCACGAAGGAGATCAAATAGGGGCTGCCGTAGAGCACGAAGGCGAAGGGCTGCGGCAACGCCGACAACTGTTTGAGCAGATTGATCTCGCTTTCGGTCAGGTCAATCGAGCCTTTGAAAGAGGACACGCGGATGAAGCCGTTGACGATGATGACATCGGCAAGGGTTGCGAGTTTGCGAATCAACTCGATCTCTGCCGGTGCGGTCTTGTCGCTGACATAGACGTTTGTCGTATTGGGGTGGCGTTTGACCAGCTCTGCAAGGAAGGCTCTGCCGGGCACGCCATCGCGCCAGCCTTCGCTGTTGTCCACCAGCGAAATGAACAATACCTTCTTCTCCGGCGTCAGCTTGAGCGGTAACACCCGCTTCTCGTCGCGCACCAGCGTAATGGCGTTTTCGATCAATTGGCGGGCGGTGCTCTGATGCTCGCTGTTGCCGAGTATGCGCGGCAACTGCTCAATGTCGGTAAAGCGATTCTTGTCGAGGCCGAGTTTCGCTTTAGCGGCCAGAATACGGCGCACCGACTCGTTGATGCGCGCTTCCGTTATATCGCCCTTCTGCACGGCTTGCTTGATGCCGGTAAAAGCGTTTTCGACGCTCGGCGGATAGAGGATGATGTCGGCTCCGGCTTTCAGCGCGCGCACCGCCGCTTCGCCATCGGGATAGTGCGCCGTCACCCCGCGCATATTCATGGCGTCGGTGAAGATGACGCCGCCGAATCCCAATTCGCCGCGCAGGATGCCGGTCAGCATCTTCGCCGAAAGGGTTGAAGGCAGGCCTTCGGGTTCCACTTGCGGCAACGCGATATGGGCGCTCATGACTCCGCCCACACCCTCTTCGACCGCCGCGCGAAAGGGCGGCAACTCGATGCGGTCGAGCCGCGCTCGATCAACATCAACTTTGGGAAGCTCCAGATGCGAATCGGTCGAAGTATCGCCATGACCGGGGAAATGTTTGGCCGTCGCCATCACGCCTGCCGATTGCGCGCCGCGAATGTAGGCGCGTGCCAGCCGCGAGACCTGTTCGGGATTGCCGCCAAAGGAGCGGATATTGATGATCGGATTGCGCGCATTGTTATTAACATCTACGACCGGATAGAAGTTGACATGAATGCCGATGGCGCGGGCTTCGGCTGCGGTGACGCGTCCGGCTTGGGCAACCAACTCCTCGCTGCCTGCCGCTCCCATCGCCATAGCGCGCGGCAAGCGCGTAGCTCCGATGTAGCGCAGCCCCGCGCCGCCTTCGAAATCGGCGGTGATGAGCAGGGGCAACTTCGCCAGTCGTTGTAAACGATTGAGCAGGAGCGCTACGCCCGCCGGTTCGTGCAGGATGTTGACCTCGCCGAGCATGTGATAGCCGCCGACGTGAAACTGAGTGATGTCGCGGCGCATCTCCTGAAAGGTATCGCTCGCTTCGGTCAAAAACATGCCGACCTTGGCGGCGATGATGAGTTGCCCGACCTTCTCATCGAGGGTCATCGCCGCCAGCGTCTTTTCGACCCAGGGCGATTCGGATGGTTTGATGCTCTGGCTCGGAAAGGCTGAGGCGGTCAAGAGGGCAAAGGCGAGAGTCAAGAGCAGGGCTTTTCGGATCGGAACCATTCGCTAACCTCATGAATCAAGATGAATCTGGCTGCGCGTCGGCGCACTCTTTCTGCTACGAAACGGCAGGGTGAATCTATCATGGCTGGCAGCCATTTGTCAGAGACTCTTTTGCTCGCCAGCCAGGCGGCAGCGGCAACCCGTTTGGAATGCCGCGCTTTCTTGACAAGCCGCGCGCAGGGCGGCTATGGTGTCGCTTATCTCAAATTGACCGTAACGTCACTGTGTCAGACGCGGTGCCCTTTCCGTTCGGTCGCAACTCCGGAGGTGAGTCGTTTTGGCAAGAACAGGTAAAAAGAAGAATCGGGTCAACGTTAAAACTATGCGCTATCGCAATGATCCGATGGTTCGGATGTATGAATTCTTACAGAACTGGTTGCAGGAGCGTGGTCGCCCGTTTCTCATCGCGGTCGGCATCATTGTCGGCATAGCAGTACTCTATATCGCGGGTTCAGCCTTCTTTTCGTGGCGTTCGACGCGGGCCGCGAAGGCATTTGCAGACGCCTATGAAATCTATGCCGCGCCGGTGCAAGCGACGGCGCCGATTGGCTCAACGACTAAGTTCTACACCGATGAGCAGACCAAATGGCGGGAGACCGCGCAAGCCTTCGAACGACTGGCCAACGATTATCCCGGCTACTACGATGCCATCGGTCGCTACTATGCTGGAGTTGCTTACCTGAAATTCGAGCGCGACAAAGGCGTGCAGATGCTCGAACAGGTCGCCGGAAAGAATGATTCGGAGGCTTCGGATTTGGCGCGCATGGCGTTGGCGGAGTCCTATTTCAGCGGCGGCGATACGGCGAAGGCCATTGGTATCTACGAGCAACTGCTTACCTCCACATCCTCTCTCAAACAGGTTGCCCAACTGCGGCTCGGTAATCTCTACGAAAAATCGGGAGAGACCGAAAAGGCTGTGGCCGCCTATTTCGAGGTTGCCCAAGCGGATCGCACTTCGGCAGCAGGCAGCGAAGCGGAGAAACGACTCTCGGCAATCGCGCCGCAGAAGATTAAAGAATTGCCCGAGGCCGCGCCGAAAATCATTCCGTAATCGGAGACCCTTGCCGATTGTCGATTATCGGAGTTGAACCATCCCGGATGGCGCGCCGATTGACGATCCCATGGGCTGATAACCGGCAGCCGGTCATTGACCATCCACCGCCGACACGGAACCGCTGATGGAAAATCTGACGCATACGCTTTTCGGGCTTACCTTGGCGAAAGCGGGGTTGGAGCGCAGCACGCCTTTGGCGACGACGGCGCTGGTCATCTCTTCAAACTATCTTGATTTGATTGATCTCCTCTTCACAGTGCGCGGTGGGACGCCTGCCTATTTGCAAGACCATCGCGGCTTCACCCACTCCTTTTTCGGCATCGTGTTGTGCGCCTGCGGATTGACGGCGCTGCTCCTATTCGTTGACCGGCGGTTTCGCTTGCGTTACGACGTATTTCGCAGGCCGGTCAGGGCGCTACAACTGTTCGGGCTGAGTTGTTTGGGCGGACTCGGACACGTCTTTATGGATTTTACGAACAGCTATGGCGTGCGCCCCTTGTTGCCCTTCAGCAAGCAGTGGTTTTACGGCGATATCGCCTTTGTCGTTGACCCGTGGATTTGGTTGATCCTCGGTTCGGCGATGGTCTGGCTGACGGCGCGAGGGGTATGGAAATCGCTCTTTTGGCTGCTCGTTGGCGTCTTGACGGCGCTCATCCTGGGATTTGCCCTGCAAACCCCCTCGCCAGGATTTCCTTTCATCGTCCCCGATTGGGCGCGCATCATCTGGTTTGTCGGACTCGGATTTATCTTGATCGGCAGAGTGGCGGATGTGGGGCGCATCGGTGAAAAGGTCGCGCGTTATGCGCTGGTCGCTCTGATGTTTTACTACGGCGGCATGTGGATTTTGCGCGCCGAGGCCGTCGGGCAAGCTACACAATCTCTACCGGCTGAGGGGGCATCGAAAGTCATGGCTTGGCCGACTCCGGCCAACCCGCTGTTATGGAGCGCAGTGACGACGGCCAATAATCAGGTCTATACGCGCTCGGTCAATATCTTGCAGTCAACCGGCGATTGGCAGGAGCGTCCGATGTTGGAAGCGCGCTTCGCACAGGCCTTACGCCAATCGGCGGAAGCCAGAACCTTTCTCGACTTCGCGCGCTATGCAGTTGCCAGCGTCGAAGAGCGCGAGGACGGCTTTCACATCGAAGTGCAAGACATTCGTTTCAACCTGCGAATGACCGCTTGGCTGACCCCGGAACTCGCCGTGCAATCGGCAACCGTGCGTTGGTACTGAAACGAGTGAGCCGCCATTTTTGACTTTCCCCGCGGGGACGGTAGATAATCGTGATCGCATGGACAGAATCCGCATACGACCGGGTTACGTGCCGTATTTGCTCATCATCGCTGTATTGATGACGGCGGGCTCAGCCTTCGCGCGCAGCGGTCTGCTCAATGTCGCGTTGCTGACGCTGGTATGGGTCGGAGTCACGGTCTTGGTAGCGGCGTTGGATCGCATCGAATTCGATGGCCGGACGATTCACCATCGCGGTCTGTTTGCTTTTTTTCTGGCGCACCTGTTTCGCGTGCGGCAACACCTTTCGGTCAATGAAATCGAAACCATTACCACTGCCGCCTTGAGCCTATCGCTTGCGGGCGGCAATGCCAAACTCAACTATCGCATGCGGGTAAGCGGGGCCGGTCTGGATATTGTGTTGCGCTCCCATCGCGCCAACTTCGAACCCTTTATCAAAGCGCTCTTCACCGCGATCAGCGCGGACAAGCTTGATCCGCTTTCCTACGATCTGTTCGAATACTTTCAAACCCGCGAGGCGCTCAAGACTGCGCCCGTCTTGCGTCACGATATTGCGGCGATGGGGTCGTCGCCGTTGCGCCGATTAGCCAACGCCCTGCGCCTGAGCGGCAGGCTGGCGCAGGCGTCTAGCTACTTTCGTATCGCCTATGAGAGAGAGCCGCGCAATCCGCGTCTGCTCTACGAGATGTCGCGCTTCTTCCGCGCCAGCGCGCAGACGACCGATGCCAAATTGCAGCAACGCAGCGATGCCTGCTTGCGGCTGGCTTCGCGGTTGGCCACCGCGCAACCCGAACTGCTCGAGCGCATCGGCGAAGCCTTCTCCGAACGGCTTGATTACAAACGCGCCAGCGATTGCTTTCGACGGGTGCTGGCCGAGCAACCGCATCGCTTTCGCGCCAATCTCGGACTAGCTGAAATCGCTCTGCGAGATGGCAAGTTCGCCCACGCCGCTCATTGCTATCACTCCGCCTCGATTAACGCGGATGCAACGCTGGCAAGACTGGCCGCACGCGAAGCCGGTTATTACGAACGCCTGATCCGTGACGAAGAGTTTTTAGAGACCGAACTGCGCCGCGTGCAGACGGCCAATGTGTTGAGTTGGGCGCAACGCTTATCAGCCGTCACCTTTTTCGGGGTCTGGTTCATCACCCTATTTATTGGCCGCCTCCATGCTGTATTCGAGCAATTCGGTTGGGCGTTGATGGCAACCTCAGCTTTCGTATGGTGTACGACGCGCTTTACGCGGCGCTTTCTGCGCCGCAACCTCGCCTAAAATCAGGATAGTGCGACGGGAAGAAGGGATGAAAGGGTGAACGGGCGAGGGGATGAACGGGCGAAGCCGTGAAGATAGCGAGCGACCTTCCCACCGAATACCGAAAACCTTCAATCCGTAACCTTCGACCGATAACGCAAACCAACAACCCGGAGGAGATAAGAAGCATGAAAAAGAGAGTCGTATTCAGCATCTTGCTGTTTAGCAGCATCGTCTTTGCAGCCGCACCGCGCCCGCACGTCATTGATCCTGCGCACAGTCAGATCAATTTCATCGCCGACGCGAAACTGATTTCGGCGCATGGGTCGTTCGATAAATGGGAAGCTGATGTGCAATTGAACGCCGAAAAAGTTGAAGAGTCTTCCGTCAAAATCATCATTGACGCGGCTTCGATCAACACGCGCGTGCCGCGCCGCGACGATCATTTGCGCAGCAAAGACTTCTTTTGGGTCGAGCAGTATCCGCAAATCACCTTCGTCTCGAAAAAGATCAGCAAAACGGGCGACAGGAAATACAACATCGTCGGCGATATGACCTTGCGCGGCGTGACCAAAGAGTTAGAAATCCCCGTCGAGATGGTCTTTTATGAAAACAATCGCGGGCGCTTTCGCAGTACTTTTCAAATCAGCCGCAGCGCCTTTGGCATCACCTTCGACTCGCGCATGAATTCGATTGCCGATCTGGTGACCGTGCAGTTCGACATCAACACGCTCGACAAAGAGGCGATGGAGAAGATGCAGCGACCGAAATCAGGCTCTAACTGATTACCATGCAACCGGCGCTACAACTGACGACGCACGATCAGGCGATACTGACCGGCACAGACGGAGCCGCTTCGCAGATGGCAATGCGGATTCTGACGACGATGGCTGAAGTCTACGGCGCGCCGGAGTTGCTCGACATCGAATCGGCGCACATTGACGGATGTTTGTATCACGGCGATTCGGGGATTGAATTTGCCGAGCGGCTGGTTGCCGGTGGCGCGCGCGTTCGCGTGCCGACCACCCTCAATGTCGGCGCGATTGACTTGTTGCACCCGGAGCAGTTTCGCGGCACGACCGAGCAAGCCGCGCGCGCCCGCCGCTTGATGCAAGCCTACGAGGCGATGGGCTGCCAACCCATCTGGACGTGCGCGCCGTATCAAGCGATGCAACGTCCGCGCGCGGGCGCGCAAATCGCGTGGGCCGAAAGCAACGCCATCGTCTTTGCCAACTCGGTGCTCGGCGCGCGCACCAATCGCTATGGCGATTTTCTCGACATCTGCGCAGCCATCACCGGACGCGCGCCCGCCGTCGGCTTGCACCTCACCGAAACCCGTCGCGGCCAAATCCTCTTTCGCCTCTTCGATATTCCAGCGCGATTGCTCCGCGAAGAGGTTTTCTACCCGACGCTCGGTTATCTTGTCGGCGCGCATAGCGGTTTGAAGATTCCCGTCATCGAAGGCCTGCCCGCAGACGCAACCGAAGATCAACTGAAAGCCTTTGGCGCTGCCGCTGCTTCATCCGGCGAGGTCGCACTCTTTCACGCCGTTGGCGTGACGCCCGAAGCCGCGACGCTTGCCGATGCGTTGCAGCATCAAGCGCCGGAAAAGATCATCGAAGTGCGATTGGAGGATGTGCGCGCCGCCCGTTCGCGCCTGTCCACGACGGCAGATGGCGAGATCAATGTGGTTGCGCTCGGCAGCCCGCATTTTTCCATCCATGAGTTTGCGCGACTGATGCCATTGTTGGTTCATTTGCCGCCGCATCCGAATGTGCAACTGATCGTCTGCACCAATCGTTTCACCCACGCGGAACTGGCAAAGCGCGATTGGCTCGACGCCTTGCACGGCGCAGGCGTGCAAATCACTGTGGATACCTGCGTCGTCGTTGCTCCGCTGGTGCGCGCCGCAAGCGGAGTGCTGATGACCAATTCGGGAAAGTTCGCGCACTACACGCCGGGCAACATCGGTTTCGAAGTTGTCTTCGGCAGCCTCGAAGAATGTGTGCGTTCCGCCGCGCTCGGTCGCGTCTGGCGCGATGCTCGCTTGTGGGAGAAGGGATGACAGGATGAAGGAATTCAGGGAATTCAGGGAATTCGAGGAATTCAGAATGAATCGGGAAGCGGCGCGAGGCGTACTCGCCGAGCTGCATCTCCTTTGTTGAATTCTTGAATGCTGAATTCTTGAATTCCTCCGCTGAAAGGGTGAATGGGTAAGGGAATAATGGGGAGACCCGAAGAGATAGCAGGCAGCAACCTTCTTATCTGCGCCTTTCGACTTTTGACCTTCAACCTGCGACCTTTGACCGGAAACGCGAAACCGGAAACCAGCAATTGAACATGACGGAGAAGAAGACATTGCAAGCGCAGGTGTTGGTTGCGGGGCAGGGAAGCGGGCGGGCGTTAGTCCTGACCGAGCCGCTGAGTTTGTGGGGCGGACTCGATGCAGCGACCGGCGAGATCATTGACCGCCGCCATCCGCAAAATGGAGCGTATGTGACAGGCCGCGTGCTGGTGTTGCCGCATGGCAGAGGGTCGAGCAGCGCGAGCAGCATCTTGCTCGAAGCGGTTCGCAATCAAACCGCGCCCGCTGCCATCGTTACCTCTGACCTTGATGCGATACTTGCGCTCGGCGCAGCCGTCGCGCGCGAAATGTACGCCGCCGCTCCGCCTGTTGTGGTGTTGACAGAGTCAGACTACGCGCAGATTTCCGACGGGCAATACGTCTCCGTATCGGCGACCGGCGAAGTGATGCTCGATGGTGAATCATAAGCGGGCATCTGAAAAGTCCCGTAGGGACGACCGGCCTTATAGCACACGGCAACAGGTTTTACCGTAGCTCCGTAGGAGCGACCGATGGACAACTATAGACAGGCCGCTTCTAAGGAGTTGGCTCCTTGAACTTTTCTGCCATCCGCTAAGAGGTTTCTCTGCCTCCGTCTTATCCGTGTTCGATTCTCTTCTCTGCAACGCTGTTCGATAGAAAAGGGCGTGACCTTGACACCTTCAAAGAGAGAGTTGAGAGGCGGTCTCTGACCGCCAACCGAGTTGTGACACAAGGTAATGTCGAGTTGCAAATCAACCTGAGATGGTTGAGAGGCGGTCTCTGACCGCCGATGAAAGCTTTCGCCGCGAAAAGCGAGGCGCACCCATTGGGATGACCTTCGCAGACGAAAGCGCGTGGCTCAAGTGGGTGTGCGAGCAAATCATTGACGAGCTCAATGACCTCGACAAAGACGCCGCGAAGGCCGCCGCCACAAGCGAGATTCCCGAACTCAAAGCCTTGCTCGATAACTTCGAATTACTCCTGCAACCCGACGGCGCAGCCGAACGCCAAGCCAACATTCGTGATTTGTTGGTGAGCCGCGCGCTGGCCAACCTCGAAGATGATTACAGCAAAGCGACGCGCCTCTATCCGAGCGATGAATTCAAAGCTCTGTTTCGGGAGCATTGGTTCGAATACCTTCTCGCCAACTTTCAATACGCCTTCAAAAAAGAGAACGAAGTCGAAGCGGCGTTTATGGGCAAGCTGATGGCGGGCGTGATGGTCAAACTGGAAGAGGGCGCGCAGTCGGCGGTTTCCCGCGAGTGGTTAGAGCAAAAGCTCGACGGTTTTACAGGCGATTGGTTTGCCCGAATGGAAGCGACGCGCGAACTGCTGGAAGCGCAAGGCCAACAGATCGAGGCTGCTAAACAGCAAGTGCTGCTGCCGCTGTTGGCTCTCGAACGCGACACCAACACGCGCGCGCAGGTCATGGAGAGTTTGCTCGCAGAGTTGAAGCACATCACCGAACAAGGATTCGCGCAGACGCAACACGGCATCACCGATACGCGACAGGACATTGCTGATCTCAAAGACGACATCGAAAGTGGGCTTGTGAATTTGCATCAGAGGTGGGATGCAGACAAAGCGGTGCAAGACAATCTGCAACAAATCAGCGAACAAGGATTTGCGGAGACGCAACACAGCGTTGATGCGTTAGGCCATCAGGTTGATAAGCAGTTTGACGATCTACGTCGCAAGATGGAGGAAGAGAGAGCCGCGCGCGAGGCGTTGCTTGTGCCGCTCACTCAACTGCGCGCTGCTGTGCGCGATTTCGTCGGGCGCAAGAAGCAAATCGCGCAACTCAAAGAGGCGTTGAAAAATGGCGGTTGCGCTTCGATCAGTTCGATCAATGGCATGGGCGGCATCGGCAAAACCGAACTGGCGATTTATGTTGCCAATGAATTGCGTGGCGAGTATCCCGATGGTCAGGTAGTGATTGATCTGCGCGGCACAACCGACCCGCTTACTCCTTCGCAGGCTCTCGAAAACTGTATTCGTCCGTTCGTCTCGCCCGAAGCGCGATTGCCCGACGATGAAGCCGATTTGAGGGATTTATATGCGCGCTGTCTGAGCGGCAAACGGGCGCTGATCGTGTTGGACAATGCAGCGAATGACAAACAGATTTTGCCGCTGCTGCCGCCCGCAGGCTGTGCGTTGTTGGTTACCTCCCGCGAAAAGATTGCGCTGCCCGGCGCATTCCACCTCAAACTCGATGAGCTATCGCCCGACGAAGCGCAGCAGTTGCTCGGCGAAATTTTCAAGCGCGGCGTGATTGCCGAATCGGTCGCCCGTCGCATCTGCCAGTTGTGCGGCCACCTGCCGTTGGCGATTCGCGCGGCGGGCAGTTTGCTGGAGGTGACGGAAGACCTCACGCCCGAAGAGTACGAAAAAGAGTTGAGCCTTGAGCGCACGCGGTTAGAGAAATTAGGCGATCAAGGCGTGCCGCTTGGCGTTGCCGCGTCGTTCAATTTGAGCTACGCGAATCTGAGCGATGCCGCAGCGCAGGTCTTTTGTAATCTAGCGGTCTTTCCGGCGACTTTCACAGCGGAAGCGGCGGAGACAGTGTGCGAAGACGAAGGCCACCGGCAGTTGAGCGATTTGCTGCGCCGCAGCTTAGCGCTATTCAACGAGGAGACGCGCCGCTATCGCATGCACGATCTGCTGCGCCTGTTCGCTGATGGAAAGCTGACAGACGATGCCCGCCGCTACACGCTGCAAAAACGCCACGCAGAGTTTTATGTGGAACTGTTGAGCCGTGCTGATGATTTATATCTGACGGGCAACGAATCCACTCTCGAAGGCTTGAGTTTGTATGACAGCGAGTTGGCAAACATCCGCGCCGGACAAGCGTGGGCGGCAACGGTTGCTGATAAAGACGACGATGCAGGGCAGATGAGTATTCGCTATCCCGATGCCGGAGTCTATGTCTTGAGCTTGCGTCAGCATCCGCGTGAAGGTATTGAATGGCTCACTGTCTCGATAGCCGCAGCAAAACGGTTGAAAGACCGGCGCGGCGAAGGGAATGCGTTGGGCAATCTCGGTTTGGCCTATGCCGCGTTGGGCGAGGCGCGCAAAGCCATCGAGTTGTATGAGCAGCATTTAGTCATCGCCCGCGAGATCGGCGACCGGCGCGGCGAAGGGAATGCGCTTTTCAATTCGAGCTTATCCCTCAACGAACTTGGCGAACGCGCAGAGGCCATAGCGCGCGCGGAAGCGGCCTTGTCAATTTATGAAGAGATCGAAAGCCCGACTGCCGCGAGGGTGCGCGCGCGATTAGCCGACTGGCGCGACCTGACGCCTGATGACTGATGCCTGCTTCATAGCTTGGCGAGTTGGGCTTGCAAGGCGGGGCGGCGTTTGTATCTCTCTTTGAGTTGCTGCAAATAGTCCTTCCATTCATCGCTGCGTCCCATCTTCAAGTAAGCGGTTTTGGCGCGGCGCAACCAATCGGCGGCAATGGGATAGAGCTTGCTTTGCGTCTGCACCAGCAAACTATCCGATTGTTTCAGGCAAACGCGAATCACCCATTCAGGATGCTGCTCCATCACGCCTTCGGCAACCAACGCGACGACGCGATAATCGGCGCTCTTTTGCTCGGCGACTTTGATGGCTTCCTCCCACTGCTCTTCGAACAGCAGCACTTCGGCAAGCGGTTGCTTATCCCATGACGTTTCCAATGCGGCCATCGCCTCCGGTTTGAGCTTTTTCCATCGCGTTGCGGCCAAGCGTTTGATCGTCTTCCATATTGCCAACGTCGGCTCTGCTCGCATGACCGCCATCCATGCATCAATCGCCTGCGAAGTGCGCCCTTGCGCCTCTTCAATCGGCGCGAGCCATTCGCCCAACTCGGCTTTGCGCCCCTCTAATTTCAACCCGCCTTCTGCAATCCGTATGGCCTCGTCGAGATGATTGGCCTCGCGCAAACGTTCGGCCAGTTTCAGAGCTTCGGCAGCAACCGCAAAGCGCTTGCGCGCATAGGTGACGGCTTCCGCGATACGGTCAAGGTCAACGAGTTTGAGCGCATAGCGCAGATGCGCGCCAGCGCGCAGACAGAGCGCGAGAAATTCCTCTGTGCGCCCTTGTCGCTCAAGGATATTGAGCTTCAGATGCGTCAATTCCCGCGTCCCGTAATCCGCCGATTTTCTGAAAGAGAGGCGCGTCAAGCGACTCGATGCCGCCTCTTCGTCTTCCTCCTCCCACCCCTCGTCCCACTCGTCATCCTCATC
>CAYXVU010000005.1:0-4739 GCA_964468725.1 uncultured Clostridia bacterium | reverse complement strand
ATGCCGCCTCTTCGTCTTCCTCCTCCCACCCCTCGTCCCACTCGTCATCCTCATCTACCCACTCTCCTTCATCATCGCCCTCATCGGGTTGATAGAGAGGTGCATCGGGCGGGTCATTCCAACCGTATTGCGCCGCGCTGATGGCGATTTCCAACCCCTCAACGCCGTAATCGTTCAGCTTGCTATGCAGATCATCAAGGTCGGTCAGCAGGTCTTGTCGCTCTTCCTCGTTCATCTCCAGGCTGAGAATCACTTCGGCTACGGCTTGGCCAACTTCCGAAAAGAAGTCGCCAAGCTCGCCGTTCGAATCGTCAACGTAGTCGAATCCGTCGTGACTCTCTTCGATCATGGTCATCAGAATCTTCAATGCCGCTTCCGCGTCTCCGGCATTGAGAAACTCCATCGCCGTCTGCTGCACGCCGCGTAACTGATTGGCCAGCCCGCCGACGTGCCAATAGGCTTCCGACATGCGCATATGATCGAGGCTGTGCATGATGTTTCGCACCTGACGGCGATAGACTTCCGTGTCCACTTTTTTTCGTTTGCCGCGTTTGGCTTTGCTGCTCACCGTCGGCGCAGCAACGAGGGCTTCGATGCGGTCGCTCAGTTCGGGCTGTTCTTGTACGAGCTTGGTCAGCAGAGCCAGCAACTGTTCGCGGTTAAGCTCGCTCATCAACTCGGCTGGCGATGGGCGAGTGACAAATTGCTCAGGTTGATTCGCATAGGTTAGCAGCAGCGCAACAATGTGTTTGCAGAAGCCGCCATACTCGTAGGGGCAGTCGCAATCGGCAGAGCAAATGCCGCCCGCATCAAGTTCAACCCGCACCCGATAAAACGGCGACGATGTGCCTGCGCACTGCCCGCTGATGACCTGATCTTGCAGGGCGGTATGCGCGATTGCGCCTTCGCGGTAGAGTTCTTGTCCGCGCGCATAACTCTTTTCGGTTGCCTGCGCGCGAATCAGCGGTTCGGATATTGGATAAGGTTTCATAGTCCGCCCTCATGTCTATGAAGATCGTGGGCGGCCATCATACATCAGACAATCAAGATTCTTGCAATAAGAGTTTTCACCCGTCCGCTATTGGGAATGCGCTATCCCAATAGTGAACAGTCGGCTGCGCTGTCGTCTGCAAACGATTTACAGCCCCGCGATTGCTTGCAACAGTTCGGCAGGCGGCGGCTGTGGCACGCCATTTGGTCAAAAGAGTCAGCAAACTGTTTCGAATATCAATTAACTGAGGTCGAAGCCATGCAAACTCTTTGGCAGGATTTGCGCTACGGGTTCAGAACGCTGCAACGCAATTTCGCATTCACCGCCGTCGCCGTCATCGCTTTGACGTTAGGCATCGGCGCAAACACGGCGATCTTCAGCGTCGTCAACTCCGTGCTGCTGCGCCCGCTGCCCTATGCCGAAGCCGACCGCATCGTCGCCATTCAAGAACTCGGCAAAGAGGGCAATCGCGTTCAAGTCACGCCTGCGAACTTCCTCGACTGGCGGGCGCAAAACACCGTCTTCGAACATCTGGCGGCCATCCTCACTCGCCCCGCGAATCTGGCGGATGAAAGCACCGCCGAACGCATCAATCTGGCGATGACTTCGGCCAACTTCTTCTCTGTTTTCGGCGTGCAGCCACAACGCGGGCGCTTCTTCTTTCCCGAAGACGAACAAGCCGGACATGCGCCCATCGCTGTCATCAGCAACGGCTTATGGCTACGGCGATTCGGCGGCGACCCTGAAATGGTCGGCAAAGCCATCACCCTAGACGGCACTGCTTACACCGTTGTCGGCATCGCGCCTGCTGGCTTTCAATATCCCGATCAAACCGAAGTCTGGTTGCCGCCCTTTCGACTCGCACCTGCGCTCAGTAGCCGTATGGATGTCACGCAAGTGCGCGGCTTCGGATTTTTAAGCGCCGTCGCCTTGCTCAAAGAGAACGTCTCCGTCGAAGCCGCCCACGCCGAAATGGAGACCCTCACTGCGCGCTTGCGCGAACAGTATCCGCAGACCAATAACAATCGTTTCAATCGCGTCGTCTCGTTGCACACCCATCTGGTCGGTGATACGCAGTTGCTATTGATGTTGCTGCTCGGCGCAGTCGGTTTCGTACTCTTGATCGCGTGCGCCAATGTCGCCAACTTGCTGCTGGCGCGGGCGGCGGCGCGACAAAAAGAGATGGCCATTCGCGCGGCGCTCGGCGCCAGCCGCTGGCGCGTCTTGCGGCAACTGTTGACTGAAAGCTTGCTGCTAGCCTTTGCCGCCGGTTCGTTCGGCGTGTTGCTGGCGTGGTGGAGCGTTGACCTGTTAATTCGGTTTTTGCCGAAAGATTTTCCGCGACGGCACGACATCAATTTAGATTTTACAGTGCTCGGTTTTACTTTGTTGGTATCGGCGGCAACCGGCGTGTTGTTTGGCTTCGCTCCGGCGTGGCAAGTCTCGCGCCTTGATGTCAACGAATCGCTCAAAGAGAGCGGGCGCGGGGCGGCGGGCAGCGACAGCCGCAAACGGCTGCGCCGCTTGCTCGTAGTTTCCGAAGTCGCGCTTTCGCTCGTGTTGCTCATCGGTGCGGGCTTGCTCTTTCGCAGCTTCTTGCGACTGCAAGCGGTTAATAAAGGCTTTGACAGCGATCAGGTTCTCACCCTGCGCCTCAATCCGTCGGGAACCAACTTTCAACAAGACCTGCAATTCATCGCTTATTATCAGCAGGTCGAAGATCGCTTACGCGCCTTGCCCGGCGTCGAAGCGGTTGGCGCGATCAACACCTTGCCTTTGTCAAAAGGGCCGACCTTCGGTTTTCAGGTCGAAGGTCGCCCGCCGTTGCCGCCCGACCAGTGGCCGGGCGCGAATTATCGCAACGTCACCCCCGATTATTTCCGCGCGCTCGACATCCCCATCTTACAAGGCCGTGCCTTTGAAGCGCGTGACCATGCCAATGCGCCGCCGGTCGCGGTGATTAACGAAGCGACCGCTGCGCGCGATTTTGCCGGTGAGAACCCTGTCGGTAAACGCCTCAACTTCGGCGGCAGAGACGCGCAAGGTCAACCCATCTGGTTCGAAATCATCGGCGTCGTCGGGAATGTTCGCAGTTTGGAGTTGAACACCGAGCCGACGCCGGAAGTCTTCACCGCCACTTTGCAGGATGCCTTTGGGGGCATGTCGGTTGTGATTCGCACCCACATCGAACCGGAAAATCTGATTGCTGCTGTCCGCCAAACTGCGCAAGAGGTAGACCGCGCGCAACCGGTTACCGAGCTTCGCACCTTTAACCACATCGTCAGCGATGCGGTCACGCAACCTCGTTTCAACCTCGCGTTGCTGATCGTCTTCGGCGGCCTCGCGCTGATTTTGTCGGCAGCCGGAATCTACGGCGTGACCTCTTACGGCGTCACGCAACGCACGCAGGAGATCGGCATTCGCATGGCATTAGGCGCACAGACGGGTGATGTGTTGAAGATGATTGTCAGCCAATCTATGCGGTTGACGGTGATCGGCATCGGCATCGGCTTGTTGGCCGCCTTTTTCGTCTCCCGTTTGCTATCCGGTCTATTGTTCGATGTCAGCGGCAACGACCCACTGACTTATGTTTCGGTATCGGTGATTCTGGCCGGTGTGGCTCTGATAGCCTGTTTCGTGCCTGCGCGCCGCGCTGCCAAAGTTGACCCTATCGTCGCTCTCCGTTACGAATGACGGACAGGCGGCAGGATGAAGAAACAGGGAAAGGGCGAAAAGAGAGACGTGCGGCCCAATTGCGCTTCGCAACCAGTAAGATAGGATGGCAAACCATCATCCGAAATCTTGGCGGAGAGGCAAGCTAAAATTTCCTCTCCCACTCATTCTCCGCTGACCGACAATTCGAGGTAAGGATTTTCACCCGCCTGTTTCAGGCTTTCCCCGATTACCTGATTCATCCCTTTGCCGTAGCATCTCATTCATCTGCCTGCCCCCTCCGGGTCGTGACCTGCGCGCAAGCGCTTGTCCATCAGCCTCTACTCGACCCTGTATCGTCTTGAATTCTTCTCTGGATTCGAAATCAGAAGCAGCCGGTATCAACGTTCGGAGACCCTTCATGCCGACTCGAAAACGACTTCAACCTGTTGCGCGAAGCCATCGCGTGCCTCAACCATTTTGTCCGACGCAAAGCCGAAGCACACCCGTCGGGCTATCAACGGCACAATACAAAAAAGCCATCGCGATTGGCATGGCCATGCTGCTAGCCATTGTGTGGGTTCCGTCTACGGTCAAAGCCGCCAATGCGGTCGGTGACAATGCCAATGGTTTAGCCGTGAGTGCAACTGTGAGGGTCGCGGGCGTGCCGACCAGTGTCAACGTGCCGAGCGCCGCGCCCGCAACCATGTCGAGCGGCGGCGGCGATGATTCGCAATCGGTTGTCAGTGTCAGCGTCGCCGTGCCTTCCCTAATGCAAGTTGTGTCAACCGGGGTTATCGAAAATACGGTTTCTGGCAGCCTGACTTCGAGCGCCCAGGCGCTATGCACTTCAACGGTGAACAGTCTGGATGTATTGGGCGGATTGGTCACTGCTGACACAGTGGTTTCGCAAGCGACGAGTAACAGCAATGGCGTCGCCGCGACGAGCGAAGACACCGGAACCGCCATCAGCAATCTGCGAATCAACGGCGTGCTGCAATCAGGTTCTTATTTCTCTCCGAACACTTCGATCAACATCAGCGGCACGATGCGATCCGTATCCGTCTTCGTTCGGGTGACGTGAATCTCGGCTCGC